>JAIRXN010000119.1 GCA_031268245.1 Treponema sp.
AGCCCAGAGCACCCGTGTCATCTCGTCCCCGTCAATTTCAACCAGGGGATTCTTCATGGCAATTTTTACGGACATTTTTTTTCCTTATGAATGAGCGTATTCAGAAGTTAAGGCAACGCTGATTAGCGTCATTTAATCAGTACTTCTCTAAGCGAGTTTTGGAACAAACTCACTTGAGGGCCGACGCCTGTTCCCTACTGGTCTTCTGCCAATACTGGCTTTTGCCGAAGGGGCCGATTGAACCGCGCATCTCCAGGGTATCGGTCTTGTAGGTTTTGCCGTCGGCCGCATGGAATGTGATCCTGCTTGTATAGATTTCACCCTTAGAAGGATCGATGACATAGCCTGAGACCCATGAGCCGGGCCCCTTGTCCGGGGCGAGGGCGAAGATCCAGGGGGTGCCCAGAATGGGCATCTGGCTCACCTTGCCGGAGAGGGGGAATTCTTTGTAACTGTCCTTGCACTTGGCGGCAAGATCGCTCTGTTTGGCGCCCACTGCCGAGAGAATCTTTCCCTGGAGCTTGCCCCCGCTTACATAGATTTCCCAGCCTGCCGTTACCTGCCCGGTTTTGTCATCGACGGAAAGCCAGTAACCTTCCGCGGGATCTGCCGCAAAGGCCGTCCCTGCGGCAAGAATCAATAGACAGAGAATAACGCCGGTTTTCTTCATAAAAAACTCCTTCATCATTTTAAAGCTTGCCCTTTCAAAACTGAAATTTTGAAAGAGGTTCTATTCTTTTGGAATTTTATCAAAAGTTTCCCTGTACGCCAATGGGAAGACAAGGGTTTTAAGCCGGGATTTTTCTCCCCGGAGTAGACGGACTTCCCGTTTGGCGCAGCCCAGGGCCGCGGCGGTAAAGGCGATGAGTTCCGCATTTGCCTTGCCATCCTCCGGCGCGGCGGCGATTTTTACCCGGAGTCTTCCGTCTTTGATTCCGGCAAAGCAGGTTTTTGATGATCCGGGAAGCGCCTTGACATCGACTTCAACTTCACTGCTCTTGAGACGCATAAAACCGGTCATTGGTCTATTATGCGGGGCTTCTTCAAAATGTCAATTGGACCGGTTTCAAAACCCGGTTCACCGCTTTTCCGGGGGGACTCTTCGCCTCTGCGGAACCCGGCGCGGGCCGAAGGGAGCCAGGAGAGTTCTCCAATTTCCCAGCGGAAGGAGAATTCGCCTTCCAGGGGATCGAGGCTCATGTTTGCCAGGGCCGCGGTACGGAAATGCAGGGACGGAAGGCCGGGGATTGCCTTACCGGCAATGGAATCTTCCTTTCCGGCAAGGCCGCAGCCGAGGACGAAACGGGGAGCAATACGGAGTATCTTCCCGGCTCCCGAATTTATGTTCAGAGCATCCTTCATTTTTTTCAGGTCCTCCGAAAGGTCTAAAGTCATCTCCGGGCCGAAGACGCTGAGCCCATCCGCCAGATTGAGAACTTCCACAGGGCCTGAGTGGAATTTATCCCCGGCACAGACGATTTCCCGGAACCGCCGCGCCGCTTCTTTCCGTTCATCCCTGCTGAAAGGCCGGGAGAGGATCGCCAGGGGGCACACATGGGGGAAAGACCATGCCCCATCAAAGCCTCCGGCAAAGAGTTTTGCGCTCCAGACCTCCAGTTCCCGCCTTGTGTCCCTGTGGGGAAGGAGGACGAGGAGCCGAAGGTATCGTTTCCCCGGAGTTTTCAAAACCGCCTTCCTGTGTTATGCTTAATAGTAGTTGGAGCTTCCTGCAAAACCCGGTTGGTTTTACAGAGGCTCGTTGTCGTCTGTTTTGGTGTTGCTGCCATTTTCACCATTTTAGCAAGGAATCGCTATGAAGCAAAAGACGAAGTTGTTGGCCGGACGTTTGGTTGAGGTTGTATCCGGGTGGCCGGGGGTGGAATGTATTACCCTGAATGAAGCGGCCCTGCCCGATACACTGGATCCCTATTTTGCCCTGATCCTTGATGTGTTCTATTCCGGGAACATTCCCGGTTCGGATGAGCGCTTCCATCTCTTTGGAGAAGATGTGGCGGCCTTTGAAACTTCCAGTGAAGGTGCCAAAGACCGTTTTCTTCTTGGGGACGTGCCGGTGCGGCTCGAATACAAATCGACGGAAAGTATAGAAGAGCGGGTTTCCTTTGCCGATGAAAAACTTGATTCTCTGTGGATGATAAAGGATTCGGGAACATACGGATTCTACCGGCTTGAACACGGGGAGAGCCTCTATTCCCGCAGCGGCTGGATAGATACTATAAGGAACCGGCTTTCGCTTTTGAGTGGACGTTTCTGGGAGGGTATGAGGGAGGCCCACCAGTCCAAGATGGAACATTATCTGGGGGATCTGGGCGCCGCCTGCTATCAGCAGGATAAATTTCACTATCTTATCTCTTCCGCCGGTTTCATAAAGACCGCATGCCTTACCCTCTTCTGCATTAACCGCCGTTTTGAGCCTTCCCACCGGGCCTACTACAAGCAGGTGCTGGCCCTGCCGGTGCTGCCCGAATCTTTCCGGGCGGAATTTGAAACGTTTTTAGGCCAGGATCCGCTGATGGATATGGAAAGACGTTATTCGGTAGCCCAGTTGATCGCCAGGGGCATTGTGGGCCTGGCCTTATAGGGCCCCTGACGCCGGGCCCGGATGGGGAAACACTTGTTTTGTATGGATAAAATAACAGCACTTCGAAAACTAACCGGGTTTTGCAAGGGGCTTCTTCTATTCGTGCTCCTGCCCTGCGTGTTTTTTTCCTGTTCCTACAGGAAACCTGTACAGTTCCGGGTGAAGGGAACCGGCGGAGAACTTTCCGGCCTCAGCAGGGATGCTGCCGCGGGGCGTATGGATCTGTCCCGCCCCGGGGCCTTGCGGTATTCTTTTTCCCCTGAGTTTTCGGGGGAGGAAGTTTCGGCTGTTTTTTCGTACCGTATTTCGGAAGATCTGCGGAAACAGGCTTCCGC
>JAIRXN010000136.1 GCA_031268245.1 Treponema sp.
CGCTATCCGGGGCCTTCCGCGATTTTGGAAAAGATATAATCCTCGTAATTCCTCGTATTATAAGGAATTACCTCTGCGTCCGACAGGACTCGAACCTGCTGCCTACGGATTCGAAGTCCGTCGCTCTATCCGGATGAGCTACGGACGCTCATTACTACGACAGGTCTTGGGCATCGGGGTGAATTCGGCGGGTTTAACCCTTCAAACCCCGCCCTGTTCACAGGCGTTACCCAGGGTGGATGACGGGGTTTGAACCCGCGACGGCCAGATCCACAATCTGGAACTCTACCACTGAGCTACATCCACCATATCATGAACATATCTAATATGCTGAAAAAAAACGATTTTGTCAATAGACCGCCTCATCATGCGGCCCTGTGCGAAGGGCTTGCCATTGAGTAAACTCTTCGGTTGAATGAGCATGTGAATGCGGAACAAAAACTAAAGTTAGCCCGGTTTCTGGATCTGAGTATCGCTGCACTAAAATCAGGTTACCGCAACGCCGTGTACGACTATCATTTTAGTGATGATCCTGTGTCTGCTTCTGCAGCAGGCAGAGAAACAGGGTGTTCAGCGGCAGATATTGCGGTGGAGATAGTGTCCTGCAGCGGCTGCCTGCTGGGAAAAAAGAGAAACAAGGCTGTTCCCGGAGAAGGCTCCGAACATCCCCTGGTTCTGGTGCTGGGAGAAGGCCCCGGAGCCGAGGAAGACGCCGCAGGGAGGCCGTTTGTGGGGCCCGCAGGCCAGCTCCTCGACAGAATGTTAGCCTCAATATGCCTCTCCAGGGAAAAAAACTGTTTTATTGCCAATACGGTGAAGTGCCGGCCTCCGTATAACCGTGATCCGGAATTTTCAGAGATCCGCGCCTGCGCCCCCTTTCTTACCCGTCAGATTGAAGCCTTAAAGCCGCGCCTCATCCTTGCCGTGGGTAAGGTAGCCGCAAACCGTCTCCTCCATACGATGCAGGGACAAGACGGAGATGAAGAAGTCCCGCCGGAACCAATCGGCCGTCTGAGGGGGCGTTTCTTCGACTTCCGGTTTCCCGGTTCCTGGGGGGGTTCTCATCCTGCAGATTCTGCGGGGAATTCCGGTATCCAGGTACTGGCAACCTACCATCCCAGCGCCTTGCTCCGGGACGACAGCCTGAGAACGCCGGCCTTTGAGGATCTTAAAAAACTTATGCTCCGTCTTGCCGCCCTGGACGAAGGATACCGGCAAGAATCCCGGGCCTTTATGGCAAAATATGCCGCCAAAGATCCGGTTTTTGCGGCCGAGGCTGAGGAATTCCTCTCTTGAACCCTCCTCCGGCCTACTTCGATATTGTCTTTGATATTCCCGGTGATCTGCGTTTCAGTTACCATATAGATCCCAGGGGAGAAGCCGCTGTAGGCAAGAGGGCTGTCGTGCCCTTCGGCCGGCGGGAAAGCACCGGTTACATAACGGCAATCCGGGAAAACCCTCCCGAAGGCATAAAAGAGATCAAGGATATCCGCCGGGTAGTGGATAAAGAAGCGATCTTTGATGAACAGGACATGGCTCTGGCTCAATGGGTGGCCGGCTACTATCTCTGCGGCTTTGGCCAGGCGCTTTCCGCAATGATCCCTTCGGGCCGCCGGGAAGCCTCGTATTCGGCCTTTGCCGGAGAAGAAGAGATCCCCCCGGCGCCTCTGGAAATGTCCATAGAGCAGCGGAAAGCCATGGAAGCCATCACGGGGGAAAACCCGGCGGCCTCTACCTTCTACCTTTTCGGGATCACCGGTTCGGGAAAAACCGAGGTCTTTCTCCGCGCCGCGGAATACTTTATAAAGCAGGGCAAGGGTATAATATACCTTGTACCGGAAATTTCCCTGACACACCAGACCGCAGAGGCCATAGGACAGCGCTTCGGTTCTGTTGCCGCCACCTTCCACTCCCGCATGAGCCCGGCGGCCCGCTTTACCGAATGGATGCGTATACGCCGGGGTGAGGTACAGATTGTGGTGGGCCCGCGAAGCGCCGTGTTCGCGCCTATCAGGGATCTGGCTCTTATCATCATTGATGAAGAACACGATGGCTCCTACAAGTCGGAAAACACCCCCCGCTATCACGCACGGCAAGTAGCCATGCACCGTTCCAGGACCGAAGGCGCCCGCCTCGTGATGGGCTCCGCCACCCCCTCGGCGGAAGCCTGGGAAATAATGCACAAGAGGCCCCGGACGGAGATGTACAATGGCTCTCCCCGCCCTGAAGCTCCCCCGCCGAAAGGCGGGTTCCTGGGTATGGACCCGCCTGCGAATCAAGTTCCCTATTCCCGCCAGCGGGAGGGAACTGCGGGCGCCTCCCCGTCCATACTGCGGCTGGATCTTACCCGGAGGCTTTCCGGCGGCAGCCCTCCGGAAATATACCCGGTCAGCCTGGAACACAGCGAAGGCTGCCTGAGCGATGAACTGAAAAACGAGATACGGAAAACCGCCCGGATGGGCCGGCAGAGCATACTCTTCCTCAACCGGAGAGGCTTCGCCTACTTCTACCACTGCAGGCACTGCGGCTTTGAACTCTCCTGCAAACACTGTTCGGTAAGCCTTACCTGGCACAAGAAACTGGGCAGGGCTATATGCCACTACTGCGGCTACTCGGAGATTCCCCCGCGGGCCTGCCCAAACTGCGGTTCTCTTGAGGCCGGTTTTACAGGTTTTGGTACGGAACTTATCGAGGAAGAGGTGAGCCGGACTTTTCCCGATCTCCGCATCCGCCGGGCCGATTCGGATACCACAAGCCGCAAGGGCAGCCTTGAAGAAACCCTGGCTCTCTTCCGTACAGGGGCATTCGATATTCTGCTGGGCACCCAGATGGTTGCCAAAGGTCTTAACTTTCCCGGAGTACGGCTGGTGGGGGTAATTCTTGCGGATACAGGACTCCAGCTTCCCGATTTCCGGGCCGCCGAGCGGACTTTTTCACTTCTGGTACAGGTTTCCGGCAGGGCGGGCCGTTATTTTCCCGACGGCAAGGTGATTGTTCAGACTTTCCGGCCAAAGGATCCTGCAATACTGCGGGCCTGCGCCCTGGATGTTGGCGGTTTTTTTAAGGCCGAGCTTGCCCAGCGGAAGCTTCTGGGCTTCCCCCCCTATTCCCGGCTTATCAGGTTTACCGCCCGTTCCAGGGACGAAAAGCGCGCCGAAAAGGCCATTGGCCTTGCCGCACATACAGCCCTGCAGTCCCTGCCCGGAGGAGCCGACCTTCTGGGCCCCGCAGAGTGTCCCATCAGCCTCCGTTCAGGCTATTACCGCAAACAGCTTCTCTTGAGAGGACCCGCCATGGGAGCGCTTCACGCGCTGGCCCGGAGGGTTATGGAAGCGTACACTAAACAGAAAGACTCCAGGGTTTATATGGAAGTAGATGTAGACCCGGTGAATCTGTTGTAGCGGCTGCCCTTAACGGCAGTAAGGATCTGCGCAGAATGAAGAACCCTGCGAATCAGGCGTGGGCTTTAAGGTGGGCGGCGAACTTGAGATCCTGCACCCTGATGTGCATTACCAGCCAGTTCCCGATTTTGCTTTGAACCTCGCCGAGCAGTTCGGGGGACGCGCCTTTCATAATCATTTTAACGGATAGATCCCGAACATCTTTTTTGAATCTTTCGTGCAGTTGTTTGTGGTTCTCATAATCGGGGTAATTGTATTTTTGCTGGATCTTTTCTTCGTCAAAAAAATGTTTTATCGTATAATTTGTCAAAAAGTCCAGGTTTTTTTTCAGCTCCTCGGTTCCTTTTCCCTGATCGCAGGTCTTGAGCAATTCATTGACAGCCTTGAACAACTGTTTATGCTGTTCGTCTATCGTCGTGTTGCCCGTTTCCAGGCCGGCATCCCATAGGTATTCCATTTTACCTCCTTCAACTTACCGTACTGTACTTCAGCGAAGAAAAAAAATCAAGCGGAAATGTCCTAATCAGTAACAATTTCACCCCAAAGCGTTGTCAGAGAAAATTACACCCAATTTAACCCAATCCGGCTTTGCGTATATTGTACACATCGTAAAAGACTGCCAGAAGCAGAATCAGCGCCTTGACCACGTACTGGTGGTGGGTGCCGAGGTTCATCAGGGACATGCCGTTGTTGATGGCCGACATCACAAGGCCGCCGACGATAACCCCGATTATGCTGCCGATGCCGCCTGAGGCAGACACGCCGCCGATGTAGCAGGCGGCAATAGCGTCCATTTCAAACATGTTGCCTGCCTGGGGAAGGGCGCTGTTCATGTAGCCTGTTGAGACGACGGCCGCAAGACCCGAGAGGCTGCCCATGATACAGAAAACAATAAACGTAACAAATTCGGAATTGATGCCGGAAAGTTTTGCCGAACGGGAATTGCCGCCCACCGCATATATGTAGCGGCCCAGAACCGTATTCTTCATAATAAAATTAAAGATAAAAATCGTAATCCCCAGGACGATGACCACTACCGGAAGCCCGCGGTATTCGGCGAAGCGTTCCGCAAGTCCGAGTACCAGCACACTGATAAGCACGAGCTTACCGATAAAAATGGGGAACGTTGTCACCTCAAGGCCGTTTTCTATTTTCCTTTTTCTGCCCATGGCTTCGCTGACGTAAAAAACCACCAGGAGTATAAACGCCGCGATAAAGGGTGAAGGATACCAGATACCGGCACGGCTCATGCCCAGAACCTCATCCAGTGTTCCCGTGGAAAGATGGGCATAGCCTTCATTCTTGAAGCTGATGGGATTCACCCTGGTAACAATGTAGGTAAGCCCCCGGAAAAGCATCATCCCGGCAAGGGTAACAATAAAGGCGGGGATCTTTGCGTAGGCTATCCATACGCCCTGAAAGGCGCCGATGGCAAGACCCATGACAAGGGACAGAACCAGTGTCAGGGGCATTCCGATTCCCGTATTGTAAAGCATTGCGCTTAAGGCCCCGACAAAGGCGCAGACAGAACCGACCGAAAGATCTATTCCCAGAATAATTATACATTGAACCATGCCGACTGCGAGAATCAGAACATAGCTGTACTGAAAGAAAATATTGGTAAAGTTCCGGGGGTTTAAGTTGATCCCGTTGGTCAAACGCGCAAAAATAAGCATGATCAAAACCAGCATGATAAACATGGAATAGTTTCTCAAGTTGTTCTTGATCAGGGTTTTGGTGTCCGCCGTATGAATAACTTTGCCGCTCATAATTGCTCCTTTATCCGACCAATGCCATGTGCATGATCTTTTCCTGAGTTGCCTCTTCATGCTTCAGCATGCCTTTTATTCTGCCTTCGTTCATTACATAGATTCTGTCGGCCATACCGAGCGCCTCGGGAAGTTCCGAACTTATCATGATGATGCTCTTACCCTGTTTAACCAGATCGTTCAGGATGTTGTATATCTCCGTTTTTGCGCCGACATCAATCCCCCTGGTCGGTTCATCGACAATAAAAATATCCGGGTTTGCCAGAAGGGTACGGCTTACCACTACCTTCTGCTGATTCCCTCCGGAAAGATTACGGGCAAGCTGGAATACGGAGGGCGTCTTTATCCGGAGTTCATCCCGGTATCTTTCCGCTTCGGCAATTTCCTTTGCCTTGTTCACAATACCGAAACTCGAAAGCTTTCCAAGGCTGGAACTGGAAACATTGGTTTTAATATCCTGAATGAGGATCAACCCCAGGTTTTTGCGATCCTCGGAAATGTAACCGAGGCCGGCATCCAGGGCTTTCTTTGCGGAAGCAAGCTGAATCTTCTTCCCGTTGATATAAAGTTCGCCTTCGCTCCGGGAGCCGTAGGAACCGCCGTAAAGACTCATCATCAATTCTGTACGCCCGGCTCCCATCGGCCCGCAGAAGGCAAGAATTTCACCCTTCCGCAGATTAAAAGAAACATTGTCTACTACCCTGATGGCGTGATATTCGGGATGGTACACGGTCCAGTTTTTTACTTCCATGACCGTGTCTCCCGGCGCGGAATCCCGTTCCGGGAAACGGTGTGTAATGTTCCGGCCGACCATGTCCCTGATGAGGATCTCTTCGGTAAGATTTTCCTTCTTTACGTCAAAACTCGAAATCGATTTTCCGTCCCGCAGAACAGTAACCGTGTCGGCAATCTTGAGTATCTCGTTGAGTTTATGTGAAATCATCACCGAGGTAATTCCCTGCTTCTTGAATTCAAGAATGAGGTCGAGAAGCTTTGCGCTTTCGTCGTCGTTCAGGGAAGATGTGGGTTCATCAAGAATGAGAAGCTCCACCTGTTTGGAAAGCGCGCGGGCAATTTCAACAAGCTGTTGTTTACCAACGCCCAGCCTGCTGACAATGGTAGCCGGATTCTCTTTGAGTCCGACACGGGCGAGATATTTTTGCGACTCTTTTATATAGTAATTCCAGTTTATGATGCCAAAACTGGTTTTCATGTGCCCGAGAAATATGTTTTCATAAATGGAAAGATAGGGACTCAGGGCCAGCTCCTGATGGATGATGGCAAGCCGCTCTTTTTCACTGTCCTTGACGTTGTGGTAAGCGGTTTCCTTCCCTTTATATAAAACCCTGCCCGCGTAGGAACCTTTGGGATACACCCCGCTGATAACGCTCATAAGGGTGGATTTGCCCGCGCCGTTTTCGCCGCAGAGTGAATGTATTTCCCCTTTTTTGACTTTCAGATTGACACTGTCCAGAGCCCTGACGCCGGGAAAATCTTTTGTTAAATTCTCGATCTCAAGAATATATTCACCGCTCATGTCCGCCTCTGGTATGTATGAAATGTAACAAAATCCGGAAAGGGCAAAACGCCCCTTCCGAATCTGTTTTGTTCTCCGGTGTCCGCAAAGCCTGTTACATGAGCCGTTCCAAAACTTACATTTTTTTCGGCACGGCCTCACATTATAGACTATCTAAGCTGAGAAGCCTGATCTGCCTCATAGAAGCCCGCGTCTACCGGTACATTGAGATTACTATTTGTAACAAGAATAGGATCGAGAAGATAGGTCTTGACCACTTTCCTGCCGGTATCGCCAATCTTGGCAAGATCGCCTGATGCAAGAACCGCGCCGGGAATACTTACGCTCTGGCCTTTAAGAACCTGATCCGCAAGAAGAATCGCCGCTTCGGCGAGCTTGGCCGTATCCTTGAATACCGTGCTGTACTGATCGCCGTTCTTGATTGAAAGCGCGGAATCAAATTCGGCATCCTGACCGGTAACGGTGGGGAGTTTTGTCCGGTATTTGGCATCGGCTTTGCAGGCTTCGATGATGGCCCGGCCCAGGGTGTCGTTAGGGGCGAGAACAGCGTCGAGGGTTACGTCACGTGCGTCGTTGTTGAGAAGGTTTTCCATTCTTGTCTTGGCGATGGGAGCCTGCCAGTTCTCGGTTGCAATCCTCTGGAAGTTGCCGCTGTCCGAAGATGTCCGGGGATAGGGGCCCACGACCTTAAGAACGCCGGAATCAACGTAAGGATTGAGTACACTCATGGCGCCGTCGTAGAAGAAGAAGGCGTTGCCATCGGTGGGCGAACCGGCAAACAGGGTGATGTACTTGGGAGAAGAGGCTGAAGCCGAATTGAGATCAAGCGCGGTCTCAATGCTCTGAGCCTGGAGCTGACCGACCTTGAAGTTGTTGAAGGTAATGAAGTAGTCATAGTCGGCGGAATTGGGGATGATACGGTCGTAGGCAATAACCGCAACCTTGTCCCTGGCGGCTTCGGAAATAACGGAACCGACACCGTCATTGATGCATCCCACCACGAGGGCCTTTGCGCCCTGGGTTAAGAAGCTCTGAATCTGCTGATTCTGCTGGGTCTGATCCGCATTGCCCCACTGAACCTCGGCGCGGTAGCCGCGCTGCTCGGCCTCCGCCTTGAGGGAGTTGCCGTCCTTTACCCAGCGCAGAACGTGGGTTTCGGGCATTGCAATACCGATGAGAGACGATCCGGACGCGACGCTCTGCGATTCGGACGCACTGCCCTGCGATCCGGACGCGCCGCCGCCCTGCGATCTGCGGCTGCAAAGGCATAAGGAACCGACTGCCAACAGCACTAATAAAGCCGTTAATAGTTTTTTCATAATTAATCCTCCTGGACATAAATTTATTTTATGATATACCCGCAGACATATTATGGAATCGTAAAATTTTGGCAAAAAAGAGGAAAAACGCTTTTTCCGGGCCGCGGAGGAGGAATATTTTAATGCAAAAATTTTACCCGTATGCTATGGAGCAATATTACGGTACACGTCTTCCCTGGAATGAAACCCGTCCTTTATAACCACATCGACATTATCCTTGAAAACCGCAACGGGTTTTTCTATGTAGGAGGGGATCGGTACGCCGCTTCCGTTTTCCAGCATCAGATCGGGGGGGTAGTTCTCCTTGCGGATAATCGCCAGAGCAAGCCGGGCCGCGCGGGAGGCAAGTTTCCCTATGGGCTTGTACATGGTCATCAACTGAAGACCCTCGACGATTCGCTGGCAGCTTATCAGTTCAGCATCCTGGCCTACAATGGCTACCTCTCCGGCTTTCCGGCGTTCCGCAAGAAGCTGGATTGCCGCTCCCGCGATGGAATCGTTCCCGCAGGCAATAGCGTCCCAGAGGAGATCCTCGTTGAAGATGCCGTCGATCTTCTCCAGGGCTTCATCAAAGCTCCATTCCTCAAGCCAGATTTCCTTTCCAAGGATAATATCGCCGGAAGCGATATGGGGATCGAGAATCTCGTGAAGACCTCCTGAAATTTCAAAACTGTTAAAATCATGAAGGGAACCGTTCACCACCAGATACCTCCCCTTTGGCGAAGAGTTCCGCAGGGCTCTGCCGTAGGCCCTGCCTACTTCCCTGCTGTCAAAGGAAATATATGCGTCTACCGGCGTTCCGCTGATCAGCCTGTCGTATGCGATTACCGGTATCCCCGCATCCCGAACCTGTTTAATGGCTCCGGCGATTGCCTCGGTATCATGGGCTATCACCACCAGAAGATCGATGTTCCGGTTTACAAGATAGTTTATCTGCGCCACCTGTTCCCGTGTTCCCCCTGCGGTAAGATAGGGGATCACATCGGCGCCGAGTTCCTGGGCCGCTCCGGAAAACACCTTGAGATCCTTGTTCCAGCGTTCAATGATAAAAGTCGCGGTGGCGATTGAGAAACCGATTACCGGCCTGGAACCTGCCTTTGCCCCGTCCGTCTGATAACTGTCCGTGTCCCGGGCGGCTAAAGGCCGGGTTCCGGCCCCCGCCGTTCCGGCGTTTTCCTCCCGGCCCCGTGTTGAAGGATTGCAGGAAGAAAACAAGAACAGCAGTACAAGAAAAATCCAACCGGACTTTTTTGAGAAAGCTCCAGGTAACGGAACACAAACCGGATAGTTCAATTTAGTTTCCTTATATACGAGCCTACTCTCAAGAGAGCATCAGGTCAACAATGCCTGCGAATCAATCCGGAAGTTTGACATTTACTGAAGAAATTTGCCACAAACGACACGAACAGACACGAACTTTTACTCTTCCGTTCGTGATGGTTCGTGAGGTTCGTGGCAAATTTCTTTGTGGTTAAATCTAAAGTAAACGAATATGGGCAGCAGGCCCCGGAGAAAAAAGACTTGAAAATTGAATGGCAAAGTGCTATGTTTAACTATTGGAAACTGCTGACATCAGGATACGGGGAAGCGGCGAGATACGGGACGCATCTGGCCTA
>JAIRXN010000139.1 GCA_031268245.1 Treponema sp.
TCGGTTACCGCGTAATCCCCGAGCTTGAGGGCCGCCCTTGTAGCCAGTACCGAGTTACAGCCGTGGGCGATATTGGCGAAAGGCCCGCCGTGGATAAGGCAGGGCGTCCCCTCGATAGTTTGAACCAGGTTCGGCTGCAAGGCGTCCCGGAGCAGCGCGGTCATGGCGCCTTCGGCGCCGAGGTCCCGGCAATAGACGGGTTTCCCCTCGTAAGTGTAACCGATCAGAATACTCGCGAGGCGCTTCTTGAGGTCCGCAAGGTCCGTGGCAAGGCAGAGAATCGCCATGACCTCGGAAGCCACGGTGATGGTGAAGTGTTCGGGCCGGGTAACGCCGTCGGCTTTCGCGCCGAGGCCCACAATCACATTCCGCAAAGCGCGGTCGTTCATGTCCAGAACCCGGGCGAAAAGGATGCGTTTGGGATCAATCCTCAGAGAATTCCCCTGCTGGAGGGAGTTGTCGATCATAGCCGAAAGGAGGTTGTTCGCGCTGGTAACGGCATGGAAGTCCCCGGTGAAATGGAGGTTGATATCCTCCATGGGGAGTACCTGAGAGTAACCGCCGCCCGCAGCGCCGCCCTTTACGCCGAACACAGGCCCGAGGGACGGCTCCCGCAGGGCGAGAACCGCCTTCTTGCCGATGCGGTTTAAGGCCATGGAAAGCCCCACGCTGGTGGTGGTTTTCCCTTCGCCGGCGGGGGTCGGGTTAATCGCCGTTACAAGGATGAGCCGGCCCGTCTCCTTTTTGGCGAAAAGCCGCTCCAGGAACTCTTTCGAGAGCTTGGCCTTGTACTTCCCGTAAAAATCCAGATCCTCCCCGGATATACCGATTTTCTCCGCGATCTCGGCGATAGGCCGCAATGTTGTGCCGCGCGCAATCTCAGCGTCTGTCAACATGATTATCTCCTGTAATAGGCGACGGTATCGCCGCTTATGTAAATCGAAATTAACACGAAGTGTTAATAATATCTCCTATAAAAAAGCGGACGTCTCGCCGCTTATGTAAATCGAAAATTAACACGAAGTGTTAATGATATCCCCTTATTCCTCACTTCCCCACGAGTTCCGTCAAGGCCGGAACGATTTCAAACAGGTCGCCTGAAACGGCAATATCAGCCATCTGCATCATCGGGGTATCCGCCTTCTTGTCGATGGCGATGATGGTCTCGCAGGACTGCATGCCTACAAGGTGCTGAATTTGGCCGGAGATTCCGCAGGCGATGTAGACTTTTGTCTGGACGGTTTGTCCGGTCTGGCCCACCTGATGGGCATAGGAGATCCAGCCTGAGTCAACTGCCGCGCGGCTCGCGCCGACGGCGGCGCCGATTTTGGCGGCCAGCTTCTCGATCACCTTGAAGCCGTCACTGCCCTTCATGGCCCGGCCGCCCGACACGATGATCGAGGCGTCCGCCAGGTTCACGGTGGCTTCGGTACTACGGATATATTCGAGGATACGCTTGATCTTCGCTGTATCGCCTGAGACCATGTCTTCGACGATGACTTGCCCGGTACGGGACGGGTCCGGAACCGGGGCTTTCATGACCCGCGGCCGCACGGTGGCCATCTGGGGCCGGTGTTTTGAACAACGGATGGTGGCCATGATGTTGCCGCCGAAGGCCGGCCTGGTCTGGAGGAGGTCGCCGTTTTCCGGGTCGATGTCAAGGCCCGTGCAGTCCGCTGTGAGGCCGCAGACCGCCGTGACCGCCACACGGGGGGCCAGGGCGCGGCCCCGGGTTGTCGCGCCGTAGAGGATAATCTCGGGCCGGCGCTTGGCAATGAGCCGGTTTAAGAGCCGCCCTTCAAGCTCGTCGTTGAAACCCGCAAGACGGGGGTCTTCGGCAACTATGACGATGTCCGCACCGTAGGGAATGAGGGAGGCTGCGATGTCTTTGACCTTTACGCCGAAGAGCACCGCGCCGACTTTACTTTTCCGCATGTCAGCCAGCTTCCGGGCAGTGCCGAGAAGTTCGTTGGTCACCGGATGCACGTTTCCCCCCTCCGCAAGCTCCGCCATCACCCAGATGTCCGAAAAGCTCTGTTTATCGCTATCGTTGGTTATCAACATACTGTTTACCCGTCTTCCTTATAAAATTCCACGGTTTTTTAATTCTTTGAAAAGCTCCGCCGCCGCCTGGCTTGCGCTTCCGCTTATCTTTTTGGACGCCCCGCTCCGGGGAGGAGGCGGTTCGGTTTTAACGACCCTCGTGGGGGAGCCGTCAAGGCCGATTTTACCGGCTTCCGTGCCGATGTCCGCCGGTTTCCACACGGGGATTTCGGCCTTTTCGGACAGGAGGCGGCCTTTAAGGGTGGGCACCCTCGGCGTGTTGATACCCTTAACCACGGTAACTACCGCGGGGAAATCGAGTTCGCAGACATCGCAGCCATCCTCATGCATTCGCCGCAGTGTAACGGTTTTGCCCGATACGGCGTCCACGGTCATGACGTGGGCCGCGAGCTGCCAATCCAGGTGGGCCGCGATGCCGGGACCAACCTGGGCGGTATCGCCGTCAACGGCCTGCCTTCCGCAGAGGACCAGATCAACGCCGCCGATTTTCTCGATAGCTTTGGAGAGTATGTAGCTTGTGGCCCAGGTATCCGAGCCGCCGAAGACCCTGTCGGAGAGGAGCATTCCACGGTCGGCGCCAACCGAGATGGCCTCCCGGATGACATTGGAGGCCCGCTCGGGCCCCATGGACAGAGCGATAACTTCTCCGCCGTACTTTCTGCGCAGGAGTACCGCCTCTTCAACGGCGTAGGTGTCGAAAGGGTTGAGTGTCGCGGCGATACCCTCCCGGACAATACGCTTGGTTTCCGGGTCTATCTTGGCGTCGGTGGTGCCGGGCACCTGTTTGATGCAAACGACTATCTTCATAAAAATTCCTTATTTCCAGGTTTCGGAGATCAGGGGATACTGGGTTTTGAAGCCCAAAAGTGAGAGATACACACCGCAATTGGGGTACCAGCCGTGAATTTGCCTGAGGCACTCAATGGGATCAAAAGGGGTGTCTTCAGGGATGGTATAGCCCACGGCGTCGGACAAGAGGCTGAGCTTCTTGCTCATCCAGGCTTCGATGATCACCGGCACATCGGGGTACTTTGCGAGCATCTCATCAATGACGGCGTTTTTTTCGATAACCGGCTGGGTGATGATAAAGGAGGCCCCCGCGGCGAACTTCCGCTTGAGCTTCTCAAACTCGTGTTCGGGCGGCTCGTAGGGATTAAAGGCCACGCCCATGGTAAAGGCTCCGGGGTACTCCCGGTTGATGTAGCGCAAAAGCTCCACGGAAGTTACCGACTGTACATCGGCTGCGCCCACATCGGCGGGCTGCAGTTTGGGCAGCCGGTCGGAGCCGTCGCCTGACACCACGAGGAGATACTTAATCCCCAGCTTCCCGCAGGAGTCGAGGATCTCGTGGAGGTTTTCCTTCGTGTGGAAGGTGTTCAGGTGGATCATCACCTGTTCTCCGTTTACCTTAAGGCCCAGTTCCTCGATGCACTCAGGCCCCTGGAATGACAAAAGGCCCATGGCATTATCGGTGATGCAGGCGCATCTCCCGCTCTCCCGGACCTTCTCGTACTTATCCGTGAAAAGTTTCAAATCCGCATCAAGTTTTTCGGTCGCCTGTTTGGGCGGCAAAATCTCTACATGGTAAATTTTATTCTGAATGTGCTGACGCATGGGACAACGCCTCCGATCAGTTTAAGTCTAATAGGTCTAAAATGGAGAAGATCGGGAAAGTATGCTACTGTATTTTTTGTCCAAATATAGCAATATTTTGCTATCCTGCTTATTCTTTGATTTATTGGCTGAAAATCAGGATTATATTGTCAATTTTTTCCATATTAATTGACAGGAAAAATAAAAGGATTAATCATACTGATATTATCCTAATGACGAGGTGCTTCCATGATTATTATTGGTGAAAAAATTAACGGATCGATTCCGAATATGGCAAAGGCAATTGCGGAAAAGAATGAGGATTACATTCGTAATGTGGCAAAAAGGCAATCCCAGGCCGGGGCGAATTTTCTCGACGTATGCGCCTCGGTTCAGCCGGATCTTGAATATGAAACTCTCAAATGGCTCATCGGCCTGGTTCAGGAAGTAACGGATACTCCTATTTCCGTCGACAGCCCCAATCCGAAGATTTTTGAAAAAGCACTCCCGCTTTGTAAAAAACCGGGACTCATAAATTCCGCGTCCCTGGAAAAGAACAAAATCGATCTTGTATTCCCGTTGATCGCCGATACGCCCTGGAACTGCGTGATCCTTCTCTGTGATGATGAGGGGATTTCGGTATCCGCGGAAAAACGGATTAAGATTTTCGATACTATTCTCAAGAAAGCCGCCGACTACAAGATTTCCCCGGATCGCCTCTATATCGATCCTGTGGTGGAAATGCTTGCCTCTTCGGAAGACGGGATCGCCAAGATTATCACCACCATCAAAAAGGTGAGGGAACTATGTCCGGAGGTTCATATTACCAGCGGGGCCAGCAATATCTCATATAACCTGCCCATGCGTAAATTTATCAACCGGAGTTTCATCATTCTCTGCATGGGAGCTGGGATGGACAGCGCCATTGTCGATCCCCTCAACAAGGATATGCTGGGTCTTCTCTACGCGGCGGAGGCCCTTTTGGGCAGGGACGAAATGTGCATGGATTACATCAACGCCTTCAGGGACGGCCTTTTCGGGGAAGCATAAAGAATCCCAAGGAAGCTCAGTAATTTTACTTTTAGCCGCAGATAATCACGAACCACTCGAACAAGACGTATTCCGGCTTGACGGCGGGGAATAATATTCGGAAGATGAGCTTAATTGGCACGAACCTCACGAACTTTTGCCTTGATAATATCAATTTTGCCTCTAGGTTCGGCATAGTTTAAATGAAAGGGAAGAGAAACCTTTATGAAAAGGGAGGGAAAATGAAGGGCGCTCTATTCTGTTCGTGTTGGTTCGTGTCGTTCGTGGCAAATTTCTTCAGTAAAAGTCAAACTGCTGAAGGAAACTGCGCGGCTATTGACTCTATGGGAAGCCCCGCTTAAGGTAAATTTATGAGATTTACCGCCCTTGTCTTCTTCATTCTTCCTGTACTTGCAGTATCCTGCAGCCGGCAAAAAACCACTCAAGTTACCAGGGAAGATCTCTTTTCCCTGGATATAGGCCGCATGGAGGATCAGATAGCCCTCTATCAGCTTGACGGAGATCGGGGAATTCAGGGCCTGGATCTTTTTATGAGGGACGGGCTCTTCTATATTTCCGATGGGAATGGTCAGAAACTTGTCCGTTACAATTCATACGGAGACCTGCTCTTCATGATCTACAATGAAGAAACCAACCCGCCCCCCCTGACGCTGAGGGCCAACATCGAAGATTCAAGCCGGGTAACCCGCTGGGCCTTCCCCTATCCCCTCAACATGCCGGGCCGGATAGTGGTGGATTCCCGGAAGCATATTTATTCCGAAGACAGGCTGCCCTATGAGAGGCATAGTGTCGATGTTGAAAGCAAGGCCCTGCTGGACAGCGCCGTTCTTCATTTTGACGGAGACGGACGTTTTATCGAGTACCTGGGACAGGAAGGTATCGGCGGGAGTCCTTTTCCCCGGATCATCGGGCTCTACACCTCCATTCATGATGAACTGGCCGTGGTTTGCCGCCTCCCTACAGGCTGGAATATCTACTGGTTCAGTCCTTCCGGTACCTTGCTCTACCTGGTACAGTTGAAAAATGAAATGGTTCCCATTCCTCCCGACTGGCCTGAACTTATCCCCTCTGTAGACAATATTGCCGCGGCGCCCGATTCCCGGAAACTCTATCTCAAGGTAGATTACTACCGTTATACCTTTGATGAATCCACCAGCATACATACCGGAAACGAAGCGGATTCTTCCAGGGTATGGATCATGAATGTTGAAGACGGCGCCTGGCTGGACACAATCGAAGTGCCTTTCTATGAGTATTCGTACACGGAAAATGAGAGGAAGAGCAGCGTGAGGATGATCTATTCTCTCCTGGGAGTAGCCGGAAACGGCCGGATCTTCTGCCTGCTTCCCTTGGACACAGGCTATTCGGTTTTGATCCTTGGGAGCGATTCCGGTTCCGAACAGCGGCAGGGTATTATCCAGGTGAACAGTAATGAACTGCAGTTCAATACCTTCAGTCTTTCCCAGGAGGGCATACTCTCCGCCCTTCTGGCGGATGAATGGAATGTTAAAGTTGTCTGGTGGCGCACGGATCGAATGGGGAGTGTCGAGAAGTGAGTATTCTGGCCGGCGGAGAATCAGCCCACATCATTGACCGGGAGGCCCGGAGCCTCTGGTTTATGAACAGTTTCTCTCTGGTGGAGGCCGCGGGCAGGAACTGCGCCCGGGTCCTGGTTGAAGCATGCGCCCCTTCGGGCAGCGGGTATACGGAAGCTGCCTGTACGACGATGTCCGCGGCGCTTTGCGCGCGTCCGGCCCTCTTTGGGCCTTCCCGTCCCTTTCCCCGTATCGCGGCGCTGGCAGGTTCCGGCAACAATGCCGCCGATGCCCTGGTAATGCTCCGCGCCCTGATCCTTCGTTACGGCCCGGCAGACGCCGCTAAGGCCGCGGGTTCGCTGTCCGCGGAAAACCCGGTCATGATCTTCAGCCGCCTGCCCGAAGAAGATGAAGAGAGCCCCAGGGCCGAGGCGTTCCGCTGCCTTAAAAAAATGGGTCTTGCGTTTTATCTCTGGGATGAAAACGGGGAAAACAGGGAAGCGGGAGAGCTAATCCGTGCTGCGGAAATCATCATCGACGGGATCGGCGGCACGGGGATCAAGGGGCCGCTCAAGGGGAATTCGGAGAATTTACTTCAGTATGTCAATAATTTTATACAATCCGGCGCTTCTTCGGGAAACCGGG
>JAIRXN010000060.1 GCA_031268245.1 Treponema sp.
TGGTAGGAATTCTTACCTCAATGGATGTAATCCGAACCCTCCTCGTGGAGATGAACAGAGAGGTGCTTCGTTTGGAAAAGATGAATCAGGATGGGGATAAGGCTGCCTCCGGCTATTCGGAGATGGAATTTTCCACGACCCGTTACGATTTTGAGATGGCAGGACGCGCATCCACGGAGATAAAGAAGGCCCTGAAACAGCGGAATATCGATCCGAAGATCATCCGCCGCATAGCCATTGCCAGTTACGAGCTTGAGATCAATCAGGTGGTACATTCCAACGGGGGAACGGTGAGTTGTTCCATTCAGCCGGACAAGATCATCATTGTGGCGGCGGATACGGGGCCCGGCATTGCCGATGTGAATCAGGCACTGCAGGAGGGCTGGTCAACGGCCAACGAGTATGTACGTTCCCTGGGTTTCGGCGCGGGTATGGGTCTTGCCAATACCAAGCGGGTTTCCGACGAGTTTACGATCAACTCTTCCGCAGGAGAAGGTACTACGGTACGTTCTGCGGTTTATCTTAATTCGCCCAAGGAAGAGGCGGGGGCAAAGGATCTCTGATATGACAGTCCGGGAAGCTGCCGCGGCGCTGGGCGCCGAAATAATGCAGGGGGAATTCGAGGATGTCGCCCTTACCGGGGCCTACACGGGAGATCTCCTTTCCGATGTAATGGCACATGCCAAGGATGGAGGCGCCCTTATCACCATCCAGGCCCACAAGAACACCGTGGCCGTGGCCTCTCTGGTAAACATTGCGGCGATCATCGTGTGCAATAAACGGCCCCTGCCCCCCGACATGCTGGAAGCCGCTGCGGAGGAAGGCATCGCGGTGCTCCTGACCGGAGAAAACCAGTTCACCGTATCGGGCAAACTCTGGGAGCTTTTACGCCTTGCTCTCTGATCTGCATAATCATTCCTGTCTTTCCCCCTGTGGTTCCCTGGATCTCTCCCCCCGCCTTCTTGCCGGGATTGCCTCGTCCAAAGGCGTCAAGCTTCTTGCCCTTACCGATCACAATTCAAGCCTCAACTGCCCGGCCTTTGCCAAAATCTGCCCTCCGCTGGGAATTATTCCCATATACGGCATGGAGGCCACCACCGCGGAGGAGATCCATGCGCTCTGCCTCTTTACGAATTTAGAAGCGGCCCTTTCCTGGGGTGAATATGCGTACAGCATCATTACCCCCTTCCCCAATGACCCTGAAAAGACAGGGGATCAGGTCTATG
This sequence comes from Treponema sp., assembly GCA_031268245.1. Classification (GTDB taxonomy): domain Bacteria; phylum Spirochaetota; class Spirochaetia; order Treponematales; family Breznakiellaceae; genus JAIRNJ01. Next base: position 1,227 of record JAIRXN010000060.1, read on the forward strand.
TGGATGAAAACGACAACATTGAAGGGGAAGTGGAATACTTTCTCCCCAGCGCCATCGATCTGAGTATTGAGGATCTGGGGCCCAGGGTTGCTTCTTATGGCGGGATCGTGATCCCGGCCCACATTGACCGGCCGGCCTTCTCCATGACAAGCCAGCTTGGGGTAGTGGTCAAAGGCCCCTGGGCCGCGCTGGAATGTACCCGGATTCCCCCAAAAGGAGGAGGGGATGAACCAATTCAGACTTACGGCTACCCCTTGACCACCTCCTCCGACGCCCATTATCCCGAACATGTTGCCCGCCGCCCCTTCGAGCTTGACATCAGTATTGAAGAATTGCTTCCCCACGGCCCCCTCTCCGATGCGGACATGGAAGCCTTCAAGGCAGCCCTGGCCCGCAGGCCGAAATGATCTCTGCGGTTAAAAATTCTTCTTTTCCGGTTCTTTAAATTCCGATAATAAGATGATGAAAGTAAAAAGGCAGAAACTGTTCCGTATATTTCTCTGTCTGGGGCTTTGCGCTCTCTCTTTGCCCCTTTTTGCAGCCGCTCCCCTGCAGGGTATTTTGCCCGCTTTTGAAGAAACTTCTGCGGATGCGGCCCGGCAGGCCCGGGTGGCTCTGCTTTCCGCAGCGGACAAGTACCAGGGTACTCCCTACCGTTACGGAGGAACCGACAGGCGGGGCATGGACTGTTCCGGCCTGGTGATAGCAAGTTTTAAGGATGCCCTGGGTGCGGCGGTGCCCAGAACCGCGGCCGGCCTCTACACCTGGGCCGAAAAGATTGAAGATCTTCAACTGCAGCCGGGGGATCTGGTCTTTTTCAGGACTACTTCATCCAAATCCATCACCCATGTGGGCATCTATTCGGGCCAGGGCCGTTTTATCCATGCCGCCTCCGAAGGCCCAAAGACAGGCGTTATCTATTCCCAGTTGAGTGAAAGCTACTGGAAGGGCAATTATGCGGGAAGCGGACGCGCCATTCCCGAAGGGGAAGGTTTCCCTGTTGAAGGCGGAACCCGTGTTGCCTCAGCTCCGGAAACCGGCGATTCCATCAGGGGAGAGGGCCTTTCAGAGCCTTCCGCCGGGCTGAAGCGGGTTGAAGGTTTCTCCCCGGAAAGTAAGATCCCTCAGGCAAAACCCGCGGAAAACCGCGGAATGGGGGATTTTTGGAAGAGCGATACCGGGGAACATCCCGGCCGCATCGTTGCGGGCCTTGCACTGGCGCCTTCCTGGAACGGTTTCTATTCTGAAGGCTACCCTGTCCGCGGCTTTGCTTCCCAGTTCCGCGCCGCCATTGAGACCCGGGCCTTTTCCAAAGCGATTCTTCCCGGCATCGAACTCCGGCCCGAATGGGATGCCGGCCTGGGAGTTTTCCGCATGCCCATCACCCTTTCCATCGGTTTTGACGACCGTTTCAGGATCTTTGCAGGCCCGGTAGTGGGCGCCGGTGATCCGGTTTTTAAGTCGGATAACGGAGAGAGGCATTATTCCGGAGGTTCAAGCTGGTTCGGCGCCGTGGGTTTCAGCGCAGCCCCCTTCTCCATGGAGGCAGGCCCCGGCGTCCTGTCGCCCTATGCGGAACTGGCGTGGCAATCGTACATGTACGAAGGCAGCGACCGGAACTGGAACGCCGATCTCGCCGCCGGCCTCCGGTTCTCCACCGGCATACGGTATTCAATCTCGTTTAACAAGTGAGAGAGCCTCTTTCTGCCGAAAATTGTCCATATCTTGTCCTAGATTGCCTTTCCGGGTAAAATAAAATGCCTATTTTTAATTAAGGAGCCAGCATGGGCGGTTTTGAGGGGAAAGGTCTGTACCGGGCGGAAGATGAACACGATTCCTGCGGAATCGGTTTTGTAGCCAACATTGAAGGTAAAAAATCCCATGACATCGTCAGCCGGGGTATCAAGGTTTTGGAGAGGATGGAACACCGGGGGGCGGAAAGCGCCGACAACAAAACCGGCGACGGTTCCGGAATTCTTTTGCAGATTCCCCATGAGTTTTATAAAAAGTTCATTCCTACCCTGCCCGAGGCCGGTTCCTATGGCACCGGGCTTGTGTTTTTTCCGGGGAAGAACAATGGGAAGACTTCGGATCTTCAGGCGCTGGCAATTAAGGCAATCGAAGAGACAGCCGGCTGGGCCGGTCTTTCCGTGTTTGCCATGCGGAATGTTCCCGTAAACAGTAATGTAATCGGTATAATCGCAAAGTCTGCGGAACCTGTCATCAAACAGATTGTCCTCGTGGCCGATGAGGCTGTTCCGGCACAGGACGGGGAAGCCGTGACGGATCTCGAATTCCGGCTCTTCCTCTTCCGCAAAAAGCTCGAAAAAACCCTCCGGGCCAATGAAGAGATGATCAAGGCCGGGGCGGAGTGCTATATTCCCTCCCTTTCCAGCCGTATCATCGTTTACAAAGGCATGATGATGAGTTCCCAGCTCAAGTCTTACTATCCGGAGTTGGGGAATGAGGAGATGAGCAGCGCGGTAGCCCTGGTTCACTCCCGTTTTTCCACCAATACCTTTCCAAACTGGCCTCTGGCCCAGCCTTTTCGTATGGTGGCCCATAATGGGGAGATCAACACGATAAAGGGGAACCGTTTCTGGGCCGCCGCCCGGGAGCCCCTCTATGCCCATCCCCGTTTTGGGGAAAAGATGGAGGAGATCTTCCCGTCCATCGAACCGGATCGCAGTGATTCCGCCAGCTTTGACAACATGCTGGAGTTTCTGGTGATGAGCGGAAGGAGCCTTCCCCATGCCCTGATGATGCTTATCCCCGAATCCTGGAACGAGAAGAATCCCATATCGTCCGAACTCAAGGCTTTCTATGAGTACCACGCCTGTATAATGGAGCCCTGGGACGGGCCGGCCTCCATGGTTTTCTGTGACGGCCGTTATGTGGGGGGTACTCTGGACAGGAACGGTCTGCGTCCTTCACGTTATACGATCACCAAAGACGGCCTCATTGTCATGGGGTCCGAAACCGGGGTGCAGGATTTCAAACCGGAGGAAGTGGAATATAAGGGGCGGCTCCTTCCGGGGAAGCTTCTCCTTGTGGATCTGGAGGAAGGGCGGATCATCCCCGATGCGGAGGTCAAAAAGACTGTCAGTACCCGCAGGCCCTACGGAGAGTGGGTCAAAAACAATGTGATCACCCTCAGGCAGGATCAGGGGGAAACAGGAAAAGATCCCCTCAATACCAACGACAGGCAGATTCTCTTTATGGAACGGATTGCCGGGTACACGCGGGAAGACCGGGATCGCCTGCTAATCGGCATGGCGGAAACCGGCCAGGAACCTACCGGTTCCATGGGTACCGATACCCCCCTGGCGGTTTTTTCGCAGAAGCCCCAGCGTGTGTATTCTTACTTCAAGCAGGTTTTTGCCCAGGTTACCAATCCTCCCATCGACTCGATCCGGGAAGATCTTGTGATGACTCTGACGAGTTTTGTAGGCCCCCAGGGGAATCTTTTTGAGGAAGACGAAAATCGCTGTAAGCGGATAAAGGTACTGCAGCCGATCATGACGGCCGAAGATCTCGGACGCCTGCTTGCGCTTGAGAGAGACTTCTTTAAGTCCAGGACGCTGGACGCTACTTTTCCGGTTGAAACGCCGGCCGCGGAAACCGAATCGAACACGGAACAGAGTTTTGCCCGGAAGCCGGAAGACGGGATTCAGGAAGAAAATTCGGTGTCCGAAGTATCCGCCCTCGAAACCGTCCTGGATGCCTTAGTCGATGAAGCGTGTAAAGCCGTAAATGACGGTGTCTCCCTGATCGTTCTTTCCGACCGCAGGGCCCTCTCCCCCGGCGCAGGCCGCTGTCTTGTTCCTGCGCTGCTGGCGGTTGGGGCGGTACACCATGGGCTCATCAGGGCAGGGCTCAGGATGAAGTGTTCAATCATTTCGGATACTGCGGAGCCCAGGGAGATCATGCACTTTGCCCTGCTCTTCGGTTACGGGGCCGACATTGTGGTTCCCTACGGCGCTCTTGCCTCCCTCGCATCGATCAGCCGGAGTTTTGACGCGGAACGTACCGGGGATCTCTCTCACGCCCAAAAGAACTACCTTAAGGGCCTTTCCAAGGCCATGCTGAAGGTTATGTCGAAGATGGGAACCAGTACCCTCCGTTCCTACCGGGGCGCCCAGGTCTTTGAGACCGTGGGGCTTTCCGAAGCGCTTGTCGAAAAGTGTTTCCGGGGCACGGTGAGCCG
>JAIRXN010000074.1 GCA_031268245.1 Treponema sp.
CTATGGGCAATATGTCAAAACCGTTTTGTAAAAATGGGGAGAATTTTCCAAAAATCCTGATAAATTTGTAAACCGGATTCAACCGGCAGGCGCAACACCCCCGAATTTGGCAAAAACAGTAGATTTAGCGGAATTCTTGCAGAAATCCGCTAAATCTGCAAGACTTGTGAAACAACCAACCGAGTTGGTGAACAGGCTCATATCCCAAAATTTTATGTGTGGTCAAATTCAAGTGTCAAAAGGCAGGTTTATATGGCATGTGTGCGGGCTCTGATGATCGGCGACGTAATGGGGGAACCGGGTCTTAAGGTTCTGGAGCAGCAGCTTCCCCTGCTTATAAAGAAACATAAAGCGGATTTTAGCGTTGTAAACGGAGAAAATGCCGCCGCCGGCTTCGGTATGACCGAAGATGTGCTCCGGCGGATTATTGCCGCCGGGGCCGATGTGGTTAGTTCCGGAAACCATGTCTGGGAAAAGCGGGATTTTTGGCCTGTCATGGAAAGAGAAGAGCGTCTCCTCCGTCCGGCCAACTATCCCGAGGGGGCTGCGGGGCGGGGTTCCGTGCTGGTGGAACAGGCGGGTATTGTCTGGCACGTGATAAATCTCCAGGGCCGGGAGCTGATGAGCAGCATCGATTGTCCTTTCAAATGTTTCGACAAACTTTACCGGGAAGATTCATCCGTCACGCTGGTGGATTTCCATGCGGAAACGACTGGGGAAAAGGAGGCTCTGGCCTACTACCTTGACGGCCGGGCCGCCGTTGTGGCGGGAACCCATAGCCATATCCAGACTGCCGATGAACGGCTCCTGCCCCGGGGAACGGCCTATATCAGCGATCTGGGCATGACCGGGGTTCAGAATGAAGTAATCGGCATGGATTTCCGTATTTGTCTGGACAGAGCCCGGAAACAGATTCTCTATAAGATGGAATGTGCGGAAAATACCGGAGAAATAAGAGGTATCACGGTGGAAATTGAAGGAGAGACAGGAAAGGCTCTTTCGATCCGCCGGATCGGCTTTCCTCCTGCAGTCTGTGCATGAAGCGGAAATGGATTGTCTCTTTTTGAGCATTACCGTAATAGATGAGGCTGTTCCAAAACTTCAGTTTTTGGAACAAGCTCAGATGAAGTTAATTTCCATTATCCCGCCCGACAGGGCTTCCAATCCAGATGCCTTCTCCCAGGTAGTCTATTCTCCTGCCTTCGATTAGAATCTGTACGTCTTTGACATTTGAAAATTCCGTAGCAGTCCATACAATCTGTCTGAGCTGGGCGGCATAGCCTTCAACGCCATAGGTGTTAAAGAGAAACTCATCATTAAAGCTGATATAGGCGGTACTGCCCTGAACGGTAAGGTTAAGGATACGGCTTTCTTCGGGAACAAGACTTACTATGCCCCGGCGTTTTTCTTCCGCATTGGGGCCTGCCAGAAGGGCTTTAATGGTATCCAGCATCGGGGAATCTGAAACAGGGATCTTTCGTACAACGGAAAAGCGCAGAATGACGCCATCGTTATCCACATGGGTAAAATAGATGGTTCTCTCCCTGACCGCGGTCTGGGGCTGTTGAACGGGGGCCTGCCGGGCAGGAGCAGGTTTGGCTGCAGGGATATTTTCTGCAGGCGGAACGGTTCTTTCAGGTTTGGGTGGAGCCGGTTCGTCCTTTTTTTCGGGAGGGGGCTGCGGCATCCGCACCGCGGGAGCTTCAGGCGGCTCCGGGGGAGGGGTCTCTTCTTCCGGTTCTGCTTCCCCGTTTTTCAGGGGCCCTGTAAGAAAAGGTATCTCAATGTTGTTTTGTCTGAGATTTTCCCGGATGGTTTCCTGCTTGATAAAAAAAACGCCGGCGATTATGATAAAAAAAACTATCCAGAAAAGCACCGCCAAAGGAATTTTTCGGCCCGGAGAGGATTTTGCAGGCTTTTTTCTGTTATCTTTCTTACGGGGCGCCACGTTACCATGATACTTTATCCGGGGCCGGTAGACAAGTGAACTTATCCGGGCCAGGCTCCGTTATCTGCGGGCATCGTCCCGCTTAAATGGGGGCTCTACCGTTTCGGAAACCAGCATCGAATAGGTTTTCGGCTTTCTATAGGCGTTTCCCCAGACCTCTTGTTTACGGGAAGAGCGGATCTTGTCCACATCAAATTCCGCAATAAAAATACCTTCGGCTTCACCGGCTTCCACAATCAGACTGTCTCTGGCCTCGAAATGATTCGGGCTTGTTTCCCCGTAGGCGATGCCGTCAAAGGCCAGGGAATGACCGTTACAGTCGTATTTCCCTCCCGCATAGTTGGTCATGGCGATACCCGTCATGTTCTCGAATGCCCTGGATCTCAACTGACTTTTTCTGTTGATCTCGATAGGGCAGGCGTTGGGTATCAGTATTATCTCCGCTCCTTTGAGCATCAGTATCCGTGCGCTTTCCGGAAATTCCCTGTCGTAACAGATCATGGCGCCGATTTTTATCTTCCCGCAGCGGGTATCAAGGTCTACAACATAAAAATCGTCCCCCGGAGAGAGGTATTTCTCCACATCAAAATCGCAGGTGTGAACTTTTGCATAGGTCATGATGGAATTTCCAAAACGGTCTATCAGGCTTACTGTGTTCCGGGGCAGGCCAGGCCATTTTTCAAGGTAACTGAGGGCTATGGCCATGTTCAGTTCCCTTGCCTCCCCGCAGAAATGCGTGAAAAAATCACTCTCCCTGTCTATGGCGTTTTCTTTCCAATTTTCCGGAAGGCCGCCTCGCTCTTTGGTTCCGGCGGAGGGCAGCGTATCAAAGGTATAGCCTATGTTCCACATCTCGGGGAATAAGGCCAGATCCGCATCCAGTTCTTTTGCCAGCCTGCAGTACGCAATGCCTTTTTCCAGATTTTCTGTCTGCGCTTCCGCCGAAGCGCCGGCGTTTGAGGGATTCAACTGCAGCAACGCAACCTTGAATGAAGCCATGATTCTTCATTATAGCCAATCTATTCCGTAAAGGCAATTCCGGCGGCGAATTGACAGACCTGCGGAAAGAAGGGATACTTGAGCTTGTTCAAATCCAGGCTTGCCGTTCTAAAATTGATATTTTGGAACAGCCTTACTTTATGAAATGATTAAAAAAAATGCCGCAAGGACAGTGTTATGTGCCGCTGTCTTTCTGACTTTCCTTCATGCGCCGCTCTGGCCTGAAGAGGCTGCAGGGAAACCTGGTTCCGTAATTTCTGATTCTACCACGGTGAACTTTACCGTATCCAGCCTCCCGGAAGCAGCGCTGGGCATAACGGAAAAACTGAGCGTCCCCTTTCTGCGGGGAGACAGTCCCCTGACCGAGGGGAACAATCTCAGCGCCTCTTTTACCGCGGAATTTACTCCTATTTCGATCAACGGCTATGCGGAATTTGTCTGGACCCCGCTTGCCTTCCTGCAGTTTGTTTCAGGCGGCCGGGCGGGTTCAGGCTGGAACATAGAGCTTTTCGGGAACGAAGTGCGGGGCATTGGCATCAACCGCCGCGGGGCCCGTGGTACTGCCTGGACGGATGCGGAAGCCTTCGGCGGCCTTACCTGGATGGTCAAGGCCGGCGCGGTATTCCAGTTTGATGCGGCGGCTCTCTTTCCCGGCGACTGGAACCATGTTGTAGTACGACTCTACCAGGAACTCAACTTCTCCTCATTTTCCTCCGCCGCAGCAGGGGAATCCTGGTACTATGCCGACGATTTTGGCGAAAACCGGAACGGTCAGAATTACTATGCATCGTATCTTTTCGGCTACCAGATGCCGCGGAAACCCCTTTTCCTTGATATGACGGCCCTCATGGCGGAACAGTACCGCTTTCTCTACCATGTGCCGGGCGGAGATGCATGGGGCGACGATCTTGACCGCTGGGTGTTTTCCGCTCTCTTTAACTTCAGTTTTACCGGCTGGTTCAGCACCGCCCTTATCACTCAGGTCAGGACCATGAGGAATTTCGGCGGCAATACTGCGGATCTGGAATTCTATCAGGATCGCCGCATGGCGGACGGCAATCCCCTGAGACTGGAGTTCTACCGGGTAGCGGCAATATTCAGCTTCAAATTGAGGTAGCCGAGGCCCTGCGGGCAAGCAGAAACAGCAGATCCGAAAGGCGGTTTATGTATGACAGTATCTCTGTCTCTATTCCTTCGGCTCTGTCGAGGCTTACGAGCCGTCTTTCAAGCCGGCGGCACACTGTCCTGCATATATGGAAGACTGCGTCCTGCCGGGAACTGCCGGGCATTATGAATGAGTCCAGCGGGGGGAGTCCTGTTTCCAGTTCCACAATGAGTTTTTCAATGTTTTTCAGCGCGGGGGCCAGGGCTTCTCTGCTTTGATAGCCCGGCAGGGCAAGCGCAGAGGCAAGCGTGGAAAGATCCTTCTGTAGTCCTGCTATAGACTGCCCCGCGTCCGCAAGGGAACGGGCCAGGCCCAGAAAAGCGATAAGCTCATCCAGTTCCCCCAGGCATTCAATGCGGAGACTGTCCTTACCCAGCCTGTTGCCGTCAGCCAGATCGGTAGTACCGCCGTCCCCTCTTTTTGTACTGATGCTCACTCCGTTTTTCCTTCCTGCAGACTTTCCATAAAGGCTGCCAGGCTGCTGCCGTTTTCAAAGAGACCCTGGAAGAAACCGTTTCCTCCGCCTCCGCGGCCGCCCAGACTCCCCATTTTTTTGCCGAACAGTGCCTTGAGATCTCTGCCCGTATCCTGGGTAAAGGCGGCAAATTTCAGGTCTGTTTCCGAGGCCAGCACATAGAGGCTTCCGTTCTTTTTCTGTGCGGCCCGGCCTATGCGGAGCAGTTCTTCCATGCTCTTGTCTGCATAACTCTTTACGATTATTGCAGTGCCGAACCTGTCCGCTCCGGCGGCAAGCAGGATGGCTTCGTTTTCCGCAACGATTTCTTCCAGTTCACTCAGGCGCCTTTCCAGCCGGGTGTTTTTTTCAAGCTGGATCAACGCCGCTTCGCCTGTTTCGTGTAAGGGCGCCCTGAAAGCCCGGCTTACGGTTAAGATATTTTTTCTGAGAAGCCGGCTCTCTTCAAGGCAGCGGCGGCCTGCAATAAAACTGACACGGGTCATGCCCTTGTACTTCCCGGCTCCCAGGATACGGAGCATGCCGATTTGTCCGGTGGAGGCGCAGTGGGTGCCGCAGCAGGGTGAAAAGTCGTTCCCTTCGATCTCCACTACCCTGATCGCATCCTCCCCCTTAGGCGGCGCCTTGCGCAGGGGGAAACGTGAAATATCCTCCGGAGGACAAAGATGGATGATTACAGAATGGTTTTCTTCAATGGCGTCCATCACCGCATCTTCCACAGCAAGCAGAATCTCCTCGCTTAAAACAGGGCTGTCCACATCAATGGTGCATATCTCTTCCCCCAGGCGCATGGAAACGGTAGCTTTTCCCGTGATCCTCAGTATTGTTCCCGAAAGGAGATGTTGGGCCGTATGGCAAACGGTATAGTCACGGCGGCGGCGCAGATCAAGCAGGCATTCTACAGGCCCCGGCCTGAGCCGCCGGGCGTTTTCCGCACCGACAATATGAAGAATCTCTTCTCCTTCTTCACGGACATCCAGCAGGGCCGCCCCCTGAATGCTTCCCCGGTCGGCGCTCTGGCCGCCGCCTTCCGGATAGAATATGCTTCTATCCAGAACAAGGGCTGCCTCCTGTTCTCCGATATGCCGGATCTCTCTTATTTCTGCACTGTAAGGGTTTGCAGAAAAATACTCATAGTACAGTTTTTTAGTTTGCATTAAGATCACTATAATTGAAAAGCAGTATTATGTCATGGCTGCCATAGATGTTTTCTTCAATTTGCTGTAATATGAGTTTGTTTCGAAACTAAGAAAGCGCTGATTGCGAACCTTCGGTTCGATTCGAATGCGAATAAATCAGTGCCGCCCTAACCGGATTTTGAAACCGGTCCGGAGGAATAGATTTTATGAAATACACAATCTCCCCTGTAGTGATTTTCAGTTTTGTGTTTCTTTTGTTCCTTTCCGCCTGTTCCGGCAAAAAGCAGGATTCAGCCTCTGCTCCGGCGGCGGATAATTCTTCCGGAGCCGCTGCGGCGGAAAGAAACTCAGGCCAGGCAAAATATACCCAGGACGGCAAGCGTATTATCACCATCGGGACATGGTACGACAAATACTATGTAAGCAAGCACCGGGACATCAACGAAGATCCCAAAATGGCAAACCCTGTCAGCGCGGAATTACAGCTTAAAAAGATACGGGAAATAGAAGCGAAGTATAATATTGTACTCCAGTATGTCAATTTGACTTTTGACGGGGTACGGGAGAGCATCAACACCTCGATCCCCGCGGGGATTCCGGATGTGGATATTTACGAAGTGGATCTCCAGTTCGGTATTCCTGCGGTACTCCATAACTATGCCGTCTCCCTGGAAGAGATGGGTCTCGGCGGTACGGATGTCTTTAAGGATCAGGCGGTCATGAAATACCTCAATGTTCTGGGCCAGAGGGAAAATTTCCTCTTTATGCCTTCCAACGGCGGGGGAATCGGGGCCTATGTCCTTGCCTTCAACCTGGATCTCATCAGACAGGCGGGGCTGGAGAACCCCCAGGATCTCTATGACCGGGGAGAATGGACATGGGACAAGTGGCGGGAATATCTCAAAAAAATTACTCAGGATACCGACGATGACGGCATTCCCAATATTTACGGCTGGTCAGGCTACTGGAACTGGATGCTTACCAATCTTCTCCTTTCCAATCAGGCGGGAATCGCTCCGGGGCCGGAAGAGAAGCTTTCCGATCCCAAAGCCCGTGAGGTACTCCGGTTTATCTATGACATATACAATACGGATAAAACCGCCCGTCCCTGGGATTCTTCCAACTGGGAGATCAATAACAGGCTCTATGCGGAGGGGCTTTCCGGTTTCTGGATAGGGGCCGACTGGATCTTCAACGAGAACGGCGGCGCCAATCTTCCATTCGAGATTGGGGTTTCCCCCTGGCCGCGCGGGCCTTCGGGTAGTTTTGAAAACAACCGGCATAGCCAGCCTTCCGGTAACTGGTTTCTTATTCCCAGGAGTGCGGCAGATCCCCGCTTTGTCTACGATGTAATGTATGACTGGTTTAACTGGTATGACGGCGATCTTTCCGTTGCCAGGGCCAATGAATGGTCAAAAATCATGTACATGAACAGCAGAAACTTCAACTATGCACTGATGATGAGCATGAAGCCCGGATCCGATGTGTGGCAAACCCTGGAGATGAACTTAAACCTGTATCCCCTGATTACGGGAGAAGCCGGCCCTGATGATATTATCGTTGAATACAAGGATATGGTGCAGGCAGCCCTTGACGGCTACTTCAAATAAGTCCCGGTTGGGTCTGGCCGCAAAGTAACCGGCTTTGTGGACAGATACTAAATAATAAGCGTATATGTACAGGAAACAGATTCCCGTATTTGGAAAAATTAGGAAACTTCGTTTTATGGAAGGTTCAATTTTTAAGCTTTGTATTCCATGCGCAGCAGTTCTGTTCTGCGCCGCTCTGTTTTCTTTTTCCTGCCGGCGGAATGAAAAAGCCCCTGTTCTGCCGGAAAATGTTCAGCCTGTGGCGCAGCATTTTTCTTCATATCTGGACATTCCCGGTGTTACTCAGGCGGAAATTGACGCAATTGAAAAACTTAAAATCCGTACCCCCCTTTTCACCTACGGCATGACGATGAGTACCGAGTGTTTCCGTACCGAAAATAACATTACCTCCGGTTTTTCCGCCCTCTACTGCCAGTGGCTTTCCGATCTTTTTGGTATTAAATTCCGGCCTGTGGTCTATGAATGGGACAAGCTTCTGGCGGGTCTTGCAAATCATGACATCTCCTTTTCCGGGGAGATCCCTTCCAGCCTGGAGGGTGACGGAAGCTATTTCATGACGGACTCCATTGCGGAAAGGAGGATTAAGATTGTCAGCACGGAAGGCTCCGGCAGATTGGAGATTCTGGCCCGCAGCCGGTTGCTCAAGTATGGATTTCTTGCCGGAACCAACACGGAAGCACTCGTTTCGCCCTACATTTCTCAAGCCTATGGATCCGTCCAGGTTTCAAACTACAACGAAGCCTATCTCAAGCTGGTACTCAAAGAGATAGACATGCTCTTTATGGATGAAACGGTGGAGGGGATCTTTTCCCTCTATGGGAATCTGATGATTCAGGATTTTCAGCCGATCACCCACAACATGGTATCCATGGCCACGGCAGATCCTGAACTGGAGCCTGTCATTTCCGTGCTTAGAAAATATATGCAGAGCGCCGGTTCCTACCTTATTGCCCAGATGTACAATACCGGTTACCGGGAGTATCAGCGTTATGTGCTTAACAGCCGCCTTACGCTGGAGGAACGGCGATACATCAGGCAGCATCAGGAAGCGGAAGAGTCCATTGCCGTTGCCATAGAGGCGGATAACTATCCGGTGAGTTTTTATAACCAGAAAGAAAACGCATGGCAGGGTATTGCGGTGGATCTTTTGAAAGAGATTGAAGATCTCTCCGGCCTCCGCTTTGCCTTTGCCAATTCGCCGAATGTTACCCTGCAGGAAGTTATGGACATGCCGGCCAAGGGTAAGGCCCGCATGATGATGGGCATGGTTCGTACTATGGCCGGTAAGAAAGGCTACCTGGCAGCCGATTCCTATTATTTAATTGATAACTATGCCTTCATTTCCCTGTCACATTCCCAGGACATAAGTCTTGCGGACGTTCCTTACAAAAAAGTAGGACTGGTAACCGGTTCCGCCTCTGCGGAGATGTTTGCGGAACTGTTCCCGAACCATCGCAATACGGTGGACTACAGGGACAGACACAGTTCCATTCAGGCCCTGGGCAGGGGAGAGATAGAACTCCTTATGGGTACACGGAATCTGCTGCTCCTTATCACCAACTATATGGAACAGACCGGCTACAAGGCAAACCTGGTACTGCGCCGGCCCTATGAATACAGTTTCTGTTTTGCAGCGGGAGAAAGCGCCCTGGCGTCCATTGCCGGCAAGACTCAGAATCTTATGGATACCGGGGCCGTGGTGGACAACTGGACACGCCGTGTTTTCGACTATTCCGGGGCCCTTGCCCGGGCGCAGCTTCCCTATCTGGTGGGAGTATCCATACTTTTGGCAGTGATTCTGGCGCTTCTCACCCTTGTCTTGATACGGCACCGGCAGATGAATGTCCGGCTTGAAAAAACGGTACAGCAGCGTACCCATGAATTGGAACTGCGCAGCGCGGAACTTGAAGTGCAGACCCGGGCGGCCAAGGTGGCATCCCAGGCCAAGGGAGAATTTCTCGCCCGGATGAGTCACGAGATCCGTACTCCCCTTAACGCCATCATCGGTATGACCGAGATTGCCCACCGGGCGGAAACCGCCGAAAAAAAGGATCAATCTCTCAACGAGATTACCGTTGCCTCAAGGCATCTTTTGGGAATTCTCAACGATGTGCTTGATATGGCAAAGATCGAAAGCGGTAAATTTGAGATCATCCGGGAAGCCTTTGGAATACAGGCTGCCATGCAGGAAGTAGCGGCAATCATTATCCGCCGCTGTGATGAAAAGTACATCAACTTTGAAACCGAATTTGAAAGTCTGGGCGATACGGGAGTTATGGGAGACAAGCTCAGGTTGAAGCAGATACTGATCAACCTTCTGGGAAATGCGGTAAAATTTACTCCGGAGCAGGGAACCATTCGTTTTCTGGTACAGAAAACCGGAGAAACCGAAAACTCTATGGAGATTCATTTTTCCGTGATCGATACGGGGATCGGCATAAACGAAGATCAGATGAAAAATCTTTTCAATGCCTTTGAACAGGCCGATTCAAGTATTTCGGCGCGTTTCGGCGGCACGGGACTCGGACTTGCAATCAGCCAGAATCTGGTCAGGCAGATGGGGGGACTTATTACCGTTTCCAGTGTCATGGGACAGGGTTCCTGTTTTGAATTTACCCTTCACATGGATACTGCGGAGAACCCGGATCGGGAAAATGAAGGACCGGAAAGCGCCGCGCTGGTTTTCTCCGGTAAACGGCTGCTTCTGGTGGAAGACATAGATATTAACAGGCTAATCCTTAAAGAACTGCTTACCGACACAAAAATTGAAATTGATGAGGCCGCAGACGGTGCAGAAGCTCTGGAAATCTTCAATGCCTCCCCTCCGTACTACTATGATCTTATTTTTATGGATGTGCAGATGCCCAACATGGACGGTCATGAGGCAACCATGCGTATCCGGAAATTGGATCGGCCTGATGCAAAAACCATACCGATTCTTGCCATGACCGCCAGTGCCTACAAGGAAGATATAGACCGGGCTCTGGCTGCCGGCATGAATGCTCACCTGGCAAAACCGGTAAACATTAACGATGTAAAGGTTGCCCTGAAACAGTGGATTGGGAATTGATCAATGCGTAACAGATTAACTGACGAACTCGCAGTCTGCGGACTGAATGCCGTAAAAGCCCTGGCGGAATACCATCCGGAACGGATAAACCGTCTTTTTTTGCGGGAGGAACAGCTTAGAGTCTTTAGTCAGATCTGCAAGAAGCTTGCGGAATGGAAACACCCGTACAAGATCTGCGAAGATGAAGAACTGGAACGACTCTGTAAGTCTTCCCGGCACCAGGGTGTAGTGGCAATGATGTTTCAGCCTGAAGTGGAGGGGGCAGACGAAGAGGATCTGGACACATGGGCAGCGGGGAAAACGGGACTTATTCTGCACAATATAGGCAACGATCACAATCTGGGAGCAATAATACGTTCCGCCGCCTTTTTTGATGTTTCTTATGCTGTCATCAGCGAAAGCGAGAGAGAATCGCTGTTGACCACCAGTGCCTACCGTGTTGCCGAAGGTGGTATGGAGCATGTCTGTTTCCGCCGGGTACAGAGTACCGCAGCTTTTCTAAAAGCGGCGTCAAAACGAATCATTACCATTGGTACGGATATCAGGGCCCGGCAGCGGATAGGAGATCTGCCCCTTATACTGACAGAAGAGGCAAAAAAAACCAAATACGGCGGAAAAACGGATGCAAAACAGGCTCGAGGGTCCAGACCGGGTATTGCCTTGGTATTGGGAAACGAAGAAACCGGTCTTTCCGGGGAGATCCGGAGCCTCTGCAGTATCCTTGTCCGCATCCCCGGTACGGGCCTTGTGGAGAGCCTCAATGTCGCCCAGGCAGCCGCACTATTCATGCACAGCCTTTACGAATTTTCATGACAGATCCGGCATGGCGGGCATTCTGCAAATTCCGCCGTAAATTCAGGAACCTCTGCGAAAAAACCGCCGCAGAAATACCTCGCTTAAAGGATCTGCAACAGCGCCTGGCGGAAACAAGGCAGGGGCCGGCCTATACCGTTGATACTCCGGTTGTATACAACGAAACCCTGGACAGTATTACTAAAACAGATGAGATAAAACTAATTCTGGTAGCCGACAATCCCGGCAGAAAGGAACAGGCTCTGGAAAACCGGCGTTATCTTGTAGGCCCTTCGGGAAAACTGGCGGAAAAATTTTTCCGGGAGAATCCTGTTTTGGGTATTGATTTCAGGAAAAATGTCATAATTCTCAACAAAACACCCATTCACACTCCCCGGACAGGGGAATTGCGGGAGCTTTGCCGCGCGGGAGGCCCGGAACTGCAGGCGCTTATTGAAACAACACAAAAGAAGATGGTAGATCTCCTGCAGGAATGCTACTACGGACTTTCAAAGGATCTTGAAAAAACCCTTCCTGTCTGGATAACAGGCTATTCGGAGATGAAAGAAGGCGGTATTTTTGCGGCTTATACAGAATCTCTGAAGGCCGCATCTCCCGGATTGAAAGAATCCCTGTTTCTGTACCGTCATTTCTCCATGAATCAGTTTACCATTGACCTTGCGCGGCAGCGTAAAAAGGGAGAATCTCTGCAAAACTGTCTTGACAGGATTGGTCTAGCCTACCGTCTGAGAATAGTGGGTGTATAAGACTGCTGCACAAACTATCTGTCATCAAGTGTTTAGAACGGAGACTGGTGCAAAATGCAATAAGTTGAGTTTCTTTTGAAACTGAAGTTTTGAAAGAAGCCCAGGTGTTAGTTTTTCTTTAATTTTTCTGCAAATTTCTCTTGCCACAGTTATAATAACAGTATATACTTTTTATAAATTAATTCATAAGGAGTTCATTTATGGCAAAACAAAGCGTTCAGATTCCCAGTGTCGTTCTCAAATCCTGCATCGATCAGTACGGGCTTTCCCCGGCAAAGGTAGCTACAGACATCAGTTTGAGCCAGTCGTCAATTCGGCAGCTCGTCAACAACAAGATGAAGATCTCGATCCCCATCGCGCTCAGGCTGTCAAAGTATTTTGGTAAGACTCCCGAATACTGGATCGATCTGCAGAACCAGTACGATGTTGCGGAAGCCGCCAAGGATTCAGAACTTTCTGCGGTTCTCAAAGCCATCTCTCCGGCCAAGAAAGTTGCCGCTCCCAAGAAAGCCGCCGCTCCCAAGAAGGCTGCCGCCCCAAAAAAAGCGGATGCAGCTCCTGCCAAGAAGGCTAAGCCTGCCGCCAAGAAAGACAAGGCGGTTGCCGCCAAAGCGCCCGCAAAACGCGGCCGCAAGCCTGCCGCTTCCAAGGACAAGTAAGGAACATTAAGGCTGTCCTAAGGAGGCGCTGATTTATTCGAATGCGAATAAATCAGTTCCTCCTTAGAGCTTCTTGCAACACCCGGTTAGTGCGGACCTGCGGTCCGGGTGTTCAGGAATTCTACATACCCCGAACAGTATTCATCTATAGTTTCTCTGTCGTACTCATTCTGTCATACCTCGTAAATGCTTCTGGCTATGGGCATTCTTCTTCCCATACCGAAGGCCCTGTACGACACCTTGAGTACCGGCGGAGCCTGACGGCGCTTGAATTCCGCTCTGGCAACAGTTTTGATGATGCGCCCTGCCAGTTCCCCATCCCAGCCTTTTGCGGCTATCTCATCCTTTGAAAGGTTTTCGTAGAGATACAAACGGAGAATTTCGTCCAGTATCTCATAGGGCGGAAGACTGTCCTGATCCTTTTGATTGGGCCTCAATTCCGCGGAAGGCGGCTTGTCGATGATAGCGCGGGGGATGATTACTTTTCCCTCCGCTTCAATGGAACGTTCATTGATCCTGCGGCAGAGGGCAAAAACTTCGGTCTTGAATACATCCCCTATGGGCCCCAGCGCACCGTTCATGTCTCCGTAGAGAGTACAGTAACCCATGGCGAGTTCACTCTTGTTGCCTGTAGTGAGCAGCATGGAATTGAATTTGTTGGAGAAGGCCATAAGAAGCGTTCCGCGTATCCGGGCCTGAAGATTCTCTTCGGCAATGTCAAAGGGCCTGCCTTCAAAGACACCTTCCAGTGTTGACTGAAACGCAGTAAAGCACTGCTCAATGGGAAGGGTTTCGCAGCGGCAGCCCAGATTTTTCGCCAGTTCCTTTGCATCATCCCTGGAACCCCGGGAGGAAAACCGTGAAGGCATGCTGAAACAGACGATATTATCCGCCCCGACAGCCTTTACTCCCAGATATGCCGCCAACGCAGAATCAATGCCGCCGGAAAGCCCCAGGTGGGCCTTTTTGAAGCCGCATTTTGCCATGTAGTCCCTGATTCCCATGACGAGGCCTTCTTCAAGAACATCGAGTTCCTTCCGGGTCAGCGCCACCTTGAAAGGATCGGTATCACCGGCGTCCGGCCCGGTTGAGAGTACAGGAGGGGAACCTTTACCTGCATGAGCGGATTCGGTTGAGGTTTCGTGAATAACCAGATCCTCCTCAAAGGACTTTGCCATTACCAGTACCGGATAGTCCGCACTGCCTGCGGATTCGGCGGCTTTGGGCCCGGGTTCTATGACAAAGGATCTGCCGTCAAAGAGAATCTGATCGTTAGCCCCGACAGCGTTAATGTACACAAGGGGAATATTGCCCCTCATGCTGATCCGTTCCGCCAGGGCCCGGCGGATTTTAAGTTTTCCCGCAACATAGGGAGAGGCCGACGGTACACAGAGGAGATCTATGCCGGTATCCAGGAGTTCTTCCACCGGATCCCGAAGATAACTGGTACCGGGAATGTCCGTCTCCCGCCACACATCCTCGCAGATGGCAAACCCGATACGCCTGCCCTTGAATTCAAATGCGTTCCATTCGCGGGAAGGTTCAAAATTCCTCGCTTCATCAAAGACATCATAGGTGGGGAGCAGAGTCTTTATCTGCTGAAAGGCCAGCGCCCCCCGGCGAATCACCCCGTACACATTCACCAGGCTCTTTCCCCGGGCGTATGGATTACGGTTGACAAAACCCAGCCCCACCGCCAGTTCCGCGCACGCGGGATCTTCCGCCAGTTCCCGCTGGAGTATATGAACACTTCTGATATTGAGTTCCACAAAACGATCCTGATCCAGAAGGTCCATGGGCGGGTAACCGCAGACCACCAGTTCGGGAAAAAGCGCCAATTCCGCCCCCTCCGCGGCTGCCCTGCGGGAGTAATCGCGGATCTTTTTCATATTGCCGTTAAAGTCGCCGATGGTGGAATTTATCTGGCAGATGGAGATTTTCATAATGAGATACTAAAGAGCCTTGCCCAAAATGTCAATTTTTCGCATTGACCGCGGCGAACAGCTTTCGAGACCCATTCCGGTGCGGAATGAAAGGCGTCAAGTAAAAATATAAACCTTTATCGGCTATACAAAATTGTCAATTTGTCGATAATATAACGAAGTATTTATTGATTTTGCGGAGTTTTAGTGACTGCAACTCAAAAGGCGGCTTTAAGCCTCTTAATATCCGTTTTTCTCTTTGCCGGTTTCACGGTATTGGCTTTTTCCGGGTTGTTTGATCTGGTGGAAACCCGTTTTTATAATCCTTCTATCGTCCGGTCTCTCACTAATGAAGTTGAAAAAGATGCTAAAACTGCCGGCAGCTTTTTCGGCAGCCTGACCGAGCGTTTTGCCGCTACACTTTCGGAACCGGCAGTCCAGCGGAGTTTCCTCCCCAATCAGAGCGGGCAGGATATTCTGGAACGGAGCCGGGTCTACGGAGTGCTGATGGAAGAGACGGGAGGACTACAGTCTGTCCGTTTTGTGGATTCCGGGGGTATCCGTATCCATTTTTCCACTTTGCAGCGTGATATTTTTACCCAGGATGGGCTTTCCATAGCCTACCGTAACTACGATGATGACCCGGACAGTCTTCCCTATACAACAGTAGAAGTTCCGGCCCTGGGCGAAAACCGTATCATTCTGGATGAAGGCGGAGACCGTATCATCTCTGCCCATCCTTTCTACGATTCCCTTGACGTGTACCGCGGAACGGCGGTTTTTACCCTTTCCGTCCGGGCAATTGCCGAATGGCTGATAAACGAGAACCGGATCAATGTTGGTGAAGATGTAGCGATCATTTCCGATCCGCCGGGCATGGTTTCCCGGGTTCCCGGTTCCGCAAAGAGCGCCCTGCTTCCCATGATTTCCCATATATGGGCCGAAGGCTACCTCAGCCTGAACCCTCTGGATTCGGCTGCTTCCGGGGTTTCCATGGCTCTGATCTCCGCCAAAACCAGCCAGGGGATCTTTGTAGGCCGTCTTGTGAATGAGAGCAGCTTCGAATTTCCCGACGCCATGAAGGTGATCCTTCTGGTTTCTACTTTTATAACCCTCTACCTTGTCATTTTCCTCATTTTCAACCTCCGCCAGGATACCATGACGGTGATTCAAAACAGGCTCAAGAATCTGCAGATATCCCTTATTGAACAGTATTATGACCGGAAGGGGGATGTAGACTGGAACAACTGGAGCCGGGAACTGGAACAGCGCCGGGACGATGTACGGGCCGAGGTCAAACGGGGAATCCGCATTTCCAAGGGCAGTAAACGTTCCGAAGAAAATATTGATACCCTTATCGACAAATCCTGGGATGAACTGCTTTCGGTTATCGGAGGCCGCCGCAGGGAAACCGCCGTTCTGGATGAAGAAAAACTCCAGGGTATCCTTAACCGGATTCTCCAGTCTGTACCCGCCACTCTCCCCGCTCCTGCCGTCCAGGCTCAAGCCCCTGTTCAGGCGGCGGAAGAGGAAGTTGAGGAACTGGGTGATGCTGAAGAGCTTGAAGATCTTGAGGAAGTTGAGCCCGCTGAAGAGGTTGAAGACGTGGAAGAGGTTGAAGAGGCCGAAGAGCTTGAAGACGCGGAAGTGGTTGAAGATGCCGAAGAGCTTGAAGCGGCGGAAACAGTTGAAGATGTTGAAGCGGCCGGAGACGCGGAAGAGGTTCCTGAATCCGCCGGGACTCCCGCTGTGGATGAAGTTCCCATTATTGATGTGGATAGCATTGCCGCCGAAGGCGCTTTTATTCCCGGTGAAAGCCCCGCCCCCCCTGTTCCGGCAGATGTGGCCGGGCTTGGGGCCGCGGATGGAGACGATGCAGAGAACCTTGAAGAGCTTGAAGAAATCGAAGGCGCCGAACCTCTTGAAGAGTTTGCCGAAGAAGTTCCTGTTTCTTTTTCTCCTCCACAGGACAATCTTGCAGATCTGACCAGTAAGATAGAATTTGCCCCCCTGCCGGAAAGCGATGAAACGGAAGAAGCCCTGAATATTGAAATGGAGATTGTTTCTCCCTTTGTAACCATGCTCTCCGATTTTTCGGGTGAGGAAGAATTTCTCGTGCCGGTAGAGGCGCCTGACGAATCGGGAGAGGCGCTGGAAATAGTGGGGGAAGAAGAGAAACCGGCAGCGCCCGGAGACGCCGATTCTTCTCCTGTAGATACAAGAGACGAAGGAAGCGTTTCTTCAGATCCGAAAAAAAAAATAGAGGACTAAAAAGCAATAATAGATCGGAAACCTCCCGGGGACTTCCCATAATGTACAAGCCATTCAGCATTGCAGTCTCCTCTCCGATTGATGTTCTGGAGGCGGAAGTAATTCAGGAAAAAGACGGAGTCCACTATATCAGCGATTCTGTACTGGAGGCTTCTTCTCCTCAGAATCTGAATTCTGAGTTCAAAAATCTTGTTGATTCGGTTCTTTCCAGACGCGAATAGCATGCATCCGTTAGCAGAAGAGGAGATTATTTGATATACTATGTAGATTATGGCTATTGACCCTTCAAACCCCCTAATCGTCCAGAGCGACAGGACTCTTCTTCTCGATGTGCATGCTCCCCGGGCAGAGGAAGGCAGGGAAGCGATTATGCCGTTTGCAGAACTGGAAAAGTCCCCTGAACACATGCATACCTACAGAATCAGTCCGCTTTCTCTCTGGAATGCAGCCAGCGCAGGCTTTAGGCCGGAGGATATCGGCGCGGCTCTGGAAGAGTTTACCCGCTATCCCATTTCCCGGGGAATTCTGGAAGGTTTTGCCGATACCATGTCCCGTTATGGAAAGATCCGTATGCGTTCTGATAATGGGGATAATTTGTTTCTGGAGTGTGAAGACGAGGCAATACTGGCGGAAATTGGAGCTTCGGCTTCTCTGGAAAAGTATCTGCAGAAAAGCGGGAAGGGTTTCAGGGTGAAGCTTACCGACCGGGGAACGGTCAAGCGGGAATTGATCCGTCTTGGCTGGCCCGTCAAGGATGAGGCTTCCTTTGCTCAGGGCGACAAGCTGGAATTCTCCTTTCGTAATACCGCCATGTCGGGGCTGCCTTTTACAATCCGGGATTACCAGGAGGAAGCGGCCCGTGCAGTTCAGGGTAACGGAGGACCCGGTACCGGTTACGGAGTGGTGGTACTACCCTGCGGTTCAGGCAAAACCATCGTGGGAATGCTCCTCATGAGTATGCTCAAGACCAATACCCTCATTTTAACCACCAATGTAGCGGCAACACATCAGTGGATCGACGAATTGCTGGACAAGACGGATCTCAAGGCCGAAGATCTGGCCGAATATTCAGGCGACCGCAAGGCTATTGCCCCGGTAACCATTGCTACCTATCAGATCATCACATGGCGTCCCCGCCGGGTGGATACTTCCACGGAGGACGGGCAGGCTGAATTTCCCCATTTCAAGCTGTTCAGGGAACGGGCCTGGGGTCTTATTATTTATGATGAGGTACACCTGCTTCCCGCTCCGATCTTCCGGGTAACCGCGGAACTGCAGGCGGTACGGCGTCTGGGGCTGACCGCTACGCTCGTCCGGGAGGATGGCAACGAGGATGCTGTCTTTAGCCTTGTGGGGCCCAAGCGTTACGATGTGCCTTGGAAAGACATTGAGGCGAAAGGCTGGATTGCCGAAGCCCTCTGCACGGAGATCCGGCTGGATCTGCCGGAGGATCTCAAGATCCCCTATGCCGTGGCGGCGCCCCGGGAAAAGTACCGTATTGCCAGCGAAAACCCCCTCAAGGAGAAGATAGCATTTCAGCTCATCGAAAATCACGGGGAGGATCAGATTCTGGTGATTGGTCAGTATATTTCCCAGCTTGAGTCCTTCGCACGGCTTCTCAAGGTTCCCCTGATCACCGGGAAAACCCCCAACCCGGAACGGGAGCGGATCTACGGAGCCTTCAAACGGGGAGAGATGCGGGTGATAGTGGTTTCAAAGGTGGCAAACTTTGCCATAGATCTCCCCGATGCATCCATGGCAATTCAGATTTCAGGTTCATTCGGTTCCCGGCAGGAAGAGGCTCAGCGCCTGGGGCGGATTTTACGTCCCAAGGCCCGGAATTCCTGGTTTTTTACTCTTGTATCCCGTTATACCGTGGAGGAAGACTTTGCCGCCAACCGGCAGAAGTTTCTCGCAGAGCAGGGCTACAAGTACAGCATCCACCACTGGGGTTTTAAATGAGTGCCTTTAAGTCCATCGAAGACTGGAAATCCGCCCTGCTTACGCTTCATGAAGGAGCCTTCTTTGAACTGATGCGTTCTGTTTTCGGGAAGATTGAAACCCCCTTTAACAAACAGCGGCTGGCAGAGGATCTGGCGGCTTTTCTTTCCCGGCCCGACATTCAGGAAACGATAGGCGCCTACATCGGCGAGGAAGAAGCCCTGCTTATTGCCGCAGTGGGTCTCCTCGACTTTCCCCGGCCCGAAGATCTGGACAGCTTTTTTGACGGCGACTTTAGTTTTTCCCGGCTCCAGGATCTAATCCTCAACATGGAGGAGCGTTTTATCTTTTACCGTTTCCGGGATGAAGGGATAAGCCGGCTGGCCCTGAATCCGGTTCTGGAAAAACTTCTCGGCCCCTGGGTGGAAAATTACGGCATCCTTTTCCCCGCCGGGCAGCCGGACGCGGAAACAGTACAGGAGGATCTGCCCCTTCTTGCGGCCCCCGGAGTTCTGGCAGGTTTTATAGCCTATATACGGGAAGATCCCCATTTTTTCAAAACCGAAGGAGAATTCCGCAAGCTGGTACTTGAAAGACTCTCCAGGATTTTTCCCGGTTTTTCCGTAGAATCCCTGTATATGACAGTTTTTCTGCTGGGCCTCCTCCGCCGGGCCGGAGGGGATCTCTATCCCGATGAAAAGCGGCTTTCTGCATTTGCCCTCCTTGAAGAAACAGACCGGAAGCTCTACCTTGCCGCCGCGGCTTCCCTGGGGAAAAACCTCAAGGCAGACGGTAGTTTTGAACCTGAGTATCTATACCGCAGCAGAATACGTTCACTGGCGCTGTTTTTGGATCGTTTTCTTTCTACGTTAGAGGAAGGAAGGTTCTACCCCCTCAAGACATTGAAGCGTAAGTGGTTTATATGCGAAAAGGAAGCGGAAGACCGCAGGGAATTGCCCGGCCTTGACAGTATCCTTGAGTCCCTTCTTGCGGCAGGATTCCTCTCTTCGCAGGAATCGGGATTCCGGTTTTACAGGAATCGTATTGAAAAACATGATGAGCGTATCGCCTTTGATTCTCCTCTTTCATTCGTGCTTTACCCCGGAGTCTCAATAGCAGATGCCCTGAAACTGGCTTCCTTCTGCAATATTGCCGAAAGCGGCCCGGTTTCCCGTTTTAAGCTTGACAGGGAATCTGCGCTCCGGGGTTTTAACCGGGGCATGGAAGCGGAAGCCATGATAGAACTTCTGGGCCGTCTTTCCGGGAACCGTCTGGACGAAAGTCTCATCTGGAATCTTAAGGACTGGGAACGCCGCAGCGCTGAGGTTTCACTCTATCAGGGAGTGGTGCTCAGGCTTTCCGGAGAGCGGCAATATCTTGTGGAGACAGGGCTTCTGTCATCCTTTGTGGCAAAGACACTGGCGCCGGGTATCTATCTTCTCCGGGAGGATCTTGAAGGAAGGGCGGGCATCCAGACCGCGGCAGAAGCCCTGGCAAAGGCCGGGGTAGATCTGGTTGCGGCGCCGGAAATTCAGACGGCGGAACAGCAGGATCTGCCGCGGGAAATTTTCCCTTCCCTGGAGAACAGAATTCAAAAGACCGGAGAGCCGTCCCGCGGCGAAGCTGTACATACGGTTCCCCTGCTGCAGGACGGAGAAAAGATAAAGGAAAAGTACCGGTATTCCCTGGAGTACAAAAAATTCCCCGAGGAACAGCGGGAAGAACTCTTAAAGAGGATAGAGCGGAAGCTTATCATCGACGAATCCCAGCTTTCGAAGGCTCATTTCAGCCCGGAAAAAACCGAGGCTCGCGGCCTTGATTATGCGGGCAAGGCAAATATCCTGAAGCAGGCCATTGCCTCGGGGTCTCTGGTCGAAGTAACCTGGCCTCACCCTGAATTCGGGATCAGCAAAACTCTCGGTTTTCCCGAGACTCTCGAAAAATCCGGCAGCGACAGTGTGCTGGTACTCAAGCCCCACGGCCGCAACGGTTCCGGGGGGGAACAAGGCGGAGAAACTTCAGGCACGGCCCGGGCTGAATCCTTGAGGATTCCCATTGCGAAGATCAGCCTTTTAAGGCGGATAAAAAAATCAATTTATTCCGATTAACACTCCGTGTTAATGTCCAATTTACGCGGCGGCAAGCCGCCTTTTTAAGGAGTATGCGATAAACAAGTTTATCGCTTCCAATTTACATGGCGGCAAGCCGCCCTTTTAAGGAGTTATTATGCCATTATTACCTTTTTCGAATTCAAATTCCCAGGTTGAATTAAGCCAGATGAAACTTGCGGTGCTTATCGACGCCGATAATACCCGGCCGGCCATAATCGAAGGTCTCCTTGATGAGGTTGCCAAATACGGTGTTGCAAGCGTCAAACGGATCTACGGAGACTGGACAAGCACCAATCTCCGTTCCTGGAAGGCTAAACTTCTCGAATATGCCATACAGCCGATTCAGCAGTTTTCCTACACGACAGGAAAGAACGCCACGGATTCCGCCATGATCATTGACGCCATGGATCTTTTGTACAGCGAAAAGCTGGACGGTTTCTGTATTGTTTCAAGCGATTCCGATTTTACCCGGCTTGCCTCCCGCCTCCGGGAGAGCGGCCGGACGGTGTACGGCTTTGGGGAAAAGAAGACGCCCCGGGCCTTTGTTTCGGTCTGTGACAGATTTGTCTATACAGAGATCCTCCGGGGGGAGCAGGATATCTCCCTGGACGAAGCGGATGAGGACAAGCCCGCGGTAAAGGCCCGCAGGGACTTCAAGGTGGATCAAAAGCTTCTCAAACTCCTGCGGGACACGGTAGAGGATCTTGCCGATGAATCGGGCTGGGCATACCTTGGAGGTATCGGACAAAAGATAAGCCTTAGATCCAGCGAGTTCGATCCCCGGAACTACGGTTTCAAAAAGCTGGGGGATCTCTTCCGCGCTGTAGGTCAGTTTGAAACCGAAGAGCGCCCCCAGGAAAACGGCGCCGGCCGCCAGGTGTATATCCGCTGGAGAAAACGGAAATGAATGTATTCAACATCATCGGCCCCGTGATGATAGGCCCTTCCAGTTCCCATACGGCAGGAGCCGCACGCATCGGCAGGGTTGCATGGAAGATTTTGAGCGAAGATGTTGCAAAAGCCGAAATAGGTCTTGCCGGTTCCTTTGCCCGGACAGGCCGCGGCCACGGCACCGACAGGGCTATTATTGCGGGGCTCCTCGGTATGTTTCCCGATGATGAACGCATCCCCGACAGTGTTTCCATTGCCAAAGAGAAGGGCCTTGAATATGTTATTTCGGAGATCAGAATTCCCAAATCACACCCCAACACCGCGCGGCTTCATTTAACGGGGACAAGCGGCCGTGAGTGCGCTGTCCAGGGAGCCTCGGTAGGGGGCGGCAACATTCTTATTACCAGCGTGAATGAGGCGGAAACTTCCTTTACCGGCGCTTCCGATACTCTTATTATCGCCCATCAGGATACTCCCGGTGTCATTGCCGAAGTTGCAACGCTAATGGCCCGGCACGGAATCAACATAGGCAATTTCAGACTGTCCCGGCCCCGGAAGGGTTTTCAGGCGGTAATGACCGTGGAAATAGACGGTACTCTGGAAAAAGCGGTGACAGGAAAACTACAGTCCCTGCCCCATATCGACAGCGTGGTATACCTTAAGGCGATTCAAAGCGATTAAGGAGAGAGAGTTGATTGAGTATCATTCCATTGCAGAACTGGTAAAGCTGGCCGAAGAAAAAGGGTGCAGAATCTCTGATGTGGTATTGGAAGATCAGGCTGCGGTCATGGGAAAAACGGCGAAGGAACTGTCCGTCATGATGAAGAACAATCTTGATGTAATGAAAAATGCCGCTGAAAAAGGAAAAGAAGAAGGAATCCGTTCACGTTCCGGTCTTTCGGGCGGCGACGGCTTCCGGATGAGATCCCATGCGGAGGGGGAGCCTCTTTCCGGCCCGTTCTGCGCAAAGGCTCTTGCGCGGGCAATTGCCATTGCGGAGTTCAATGCGTCAATGGGAAAGATAGTAGCCGCCCCGACTGCCGGTTCCTGCGGAATCCTCCCCGCGGCCATACTCACCATGATGGAGGAAAAAAATTCCGGCGAAGAAGATGCGCTGATGGCCCTCTTTACCGCAGGGGCCATGGGTATGGTCATTGCCAACGGGGCAAGCCTTGCAGGAGCCGAAGGAGGCTGCATGGCGGAATGCGGAAGCGCGGCGGCAATTGCCGCGGCAGCCCTGACGGAGATGTCCGGCGGCAGTCCTGCCATGGCGGCAGAGGCCTTTGCCATGGCTCTGAAGAATCAGCTTGGCCTGGTTTGCGATCCCGTTGCCGGACTCGTGGAAGTTCCCTGCATCAAGCGGAACGCCGGAGGGATCATGTGCGCCCTGGGAGCCGCGGAAATGGCTCTGGCAGGCATAAAAAGTGTCATCCCTGCCGATGAAGTGATTCTCGCCATGAAGGAAATCGGCGACAGCCTCTCCCCGGCGCTCAGGGAAACGGCTCAGGGCGGCCTTGCGGTAACGCCTACCGGCCTTGCGCTGAAGCAGAAAATATTCGGATAGGGAGCGTTTTGTATAGCTATTTTCCCGGTTTTGAGCCGATCAGGGTAAAGCTCAGGCCGCACTGGTAGCGTTCGCCGCTTACCGGGTTCGAGATCTTGTCCGAGCTATAGTAGCCTACCGATCCGGTGGAAAAGTCTTTTGCCTGGGCAATGAGGGTGGACCATTCCTTGCCTTCGCTGTCTTTGATGGAAATTTGAAGAAATTTCGGGGCGCCGGGATCCCGTCTTGCAGGTTCGCTCATGGTAAGACTCCTTTTTTACTCAAGGCCATCCTGAAAATTACCGAATTTTTAGAATGACCGGATTAGTCCCCAAGCCGGGGCATCCGAATTTGTTCCAATTTAAGAATAGAGTCCCGGAGAATACGAGTCAAGTGTAAGGGAGACGTAATGAAGAGACATTTGCAAAAAAGCCGTTTTACGGGTATTCAGATAGTGATAGCGGCTTTTGCTTCTTTTTTGTTCAGTTTTTGCAGTTCCGCGCCTTCCGGTTCCCCTCCGCCCGAAGAGAAGGAGAGCATTGTCCGGGTACAGACAATCGCGGCTGGGGAGAAAGCGGTTACGGATTATGCCCTTGCCGCGGCTATGGTTTTAGATGAGGATCGGCTCCTCATGGAAGCCGAATTCAAAAAACTCGTTAAGTCCGAAAGGCGGCAGGATTACCCAAGCGATGCCGTTTTTGCCAATTTCCGGGAAGTGAAACTGGGTTCCATGGCATCCGGGATTCTCTACCGGAGCTGCCACCCTGCCCTAGAGGATGCCCGTTCCCCCTATGCGGCGCGTCTTGCCGAACAGGCCAGGGTTGGTTCTATCATAGATCTTGCCGACAGCCCCGAAGAAATGGCCCTCAAGGCGAGTATAATTCCCTGGTATCAGAGTTTTATCACTCAGGGAAACAGTATCGCCGCGGTCATGGATTCGGACTATGACAGCCAATACAACCGGGCAAAGATACAGGAGGTTTTACGCTTCATGCTGAGTCATAAAAAACCATTCCTGCTGCACTGCGTGGATGGAAGCAGCCGCAGCGCCTTCATTGTAATGGTTTTGGCGGCTCTGATGAACGCAGGCCGGGAAGAGATAATTGGCGACTATATGCAGAGCTATGTAAACTACTATGGCTTTGATAAGACCGAAGACAGGTACAGGCTTATCTCGTATTCGGGGGAAGACATGATTGCCCTGATCCGCGGCGAAGCTTCACAAGTGGCGCTTTCGCTGCGCCGTTCCCCGGTTGAGGATACAGGTCCGGCGTCCGGTCTGCGGGAAAGGGCGGAAAGCTACCTGCAGGAAAAGATACAGATGCGTCCCGGAGAGATTGACTCTCTTAGGCGTCTTTTGGCAGGACAGCAGCCTTAAACTTCATGCCCACAAAGTAGGTTTCAAAGGAATTGCTCCGGCAGGCCTGGGGTTTGAAGGCTTTTGCGCTTTCAAAACTCTGCTGAATCCGTTTGAGCAGGGCGGCGCTCTCTCCGCCCTGAAAGATCTTGAGGATAAGCGTTCCTCCCCTGCAGAGGAACTGTTCTCCGTAGTCAAGGGCGGTTTCCGCCAGAGCCAGGGAACGGAGGGTGTCCAGGCTGCGGTTTCCCGAGGTTGCGGGTGCGGCATCGCTCATCACAAGGTCAAAGGGGCAGCGCGCCCGGATTGCCTCCCGGATGCCGGGCTCCCTTATGTCTCCCTGTAAAAAACTAAAGTTTTCCCCCTCAAAAAGGCCCCTGCCAAAATCCCTGGAAAGGGGTGAAAGATCCACCGCGGTAAGATCGAGAGCGGAGATCTTCCTCAGGGCATACAGACTCCATGAACCGGGGGCCGCCCCGAGATCCAGAACCTTCCTTCCCCCTCTTGAAGGCCGGAAGAGACCGAATTTTTCATCCATCTCCTTGAGTTTATAGACGGAGCGGGCCGGATAGGCTTCTTTTTGGGCTTTTTGAGACCAGAAATCCGGTTTGTCGTAACTTCCCATAACAATCCTTAACAGGTACAATCAGATATGGAGCAGTATACCCGGCGGATTGCAAAAATTGAAGCTGTTCTGGATCGCTGGCTGCCCGAAGCGCCGGGCCCGGCCTGGGCGGAACAGGTGTTTCCCGGCCTTTCAGACCGTATTCCTGCGGATCTTCTTAAAGCTCTCTGCAGCCCCGGCCGTGATCTCCTTAACCGCGGCGGGAAACGCTGGCGGCCTCTTCTGCAAACCCTTGTGTGTGAAAGTGCCGGCGGAGGAGAAGCGGCTCTGCTTTTGACACCCCTCACGGAATTCTGCCATAACGCCAGCCTTATTCATGATGATATCGAAGATTCTTCCGATGAACGCCGGGGCAAACCCGCGGTACACCTTCTCCATGGGATTGACGCTTCAATAAATTCAGGCTGTTTCCTCTATTTTCTTCCGCTTGCATGTATCGAAGAGTGGGAAAAAAACGTGAGTGAACAGAGATCCGGCGAAGAGGCTGCGGCAATCGAAAAAAACCGTATTTTCAGCCTGTGGGGAGAACACATGCGGCGTCTTCATCTGGGGCAGGCCATGGATATTGCCTGGCACCGGGATTTTGAAAGCCTCCCTTCCCTGGACGAGTATTACACCATGTGCAGTCTTAAAACCGGATGCCTTGCCCGGTTGGCATCTCTTCTGGGCGCCGCCGCAGCGGAAGCGGTTCAGCCCCGGCAGAACAGGGCGGCGCGGATCGATACCCGTCTGCTGGGAAAGGCAGCGGAAGACCTGGGAGTGGGTTTTCAGATTCTTGATGATGTAAAAAACTTGACGGAAGGTATTCCCGGCAAGAAGCGGGGAGACGATGTGGTTGAAGGGAAGAAAAGTCTCCCCGTACTTCTCTATCTCCACCGGAGGCCGGATAAAAGGGACTTTGCCGGACGCTGTTTTTCTGCGGCCCGGAAGGGAGGGGCAGAGGTTCCCGAGATCATGGAGCTGATAAGCGCCATGGAATGCGAAGGAGTTCTGGAAGAAGGACAGAGAAAAGGGCTTTCTCTTATAGAAGGGAGTAAAAAGTTGTTTGAAAAAGCATTTGCAGAATACGCTCTCTCTGGTGTAGAATATCATGATGACTTTTTGCGGCTTCTTTTGGGTCTGCCGGATCTTTTAAGTTGAAGTAAGGATAATATGACGGAGTCTCTTGAAGCGGAAATTTGGACAATAATAAAAACCGAACAGGGGAACACGGTACTGCTCCGTCCCCTGCAGGATGACAGGGTAGTACCCATCTATATAGGACACCTTGAGTCTCAATCAATACTTATTGGTTTGGGTGAAGTTTCCGTTGCCCGGCCTCTGACCCATGATCTTTTGATAAACTTGTTGAAAAAAACAGGGTATAAGCTGGAAAAAGTGGTGGTTTCGGACATAAAAAACGATACTTTTCTTGCGGAACTGCACGTCAGCGGCAGGGATTATCCCCGGGATAAGCCGCTGATTCTCGATGTCCGTCCTTCAGACGCCATGGGGCTTGCCGTCAGGCAGAAATGCCCGATTTTCGTCAATGCCGCGGTGCTTGAAGAAACAGGAATCAATGGCGAAACGGTACTGATGGAGAATGAAATCAGCTCAAGACGGCGTATTATCCGGCAGGAACTGCAGGAAGCGGTTGCCGGGGAAGAGTATGAGCGGGCCGCAGAGCTTCGGGATCTTCTGGTTCTTCTGGACGGAGAGCATACAGATGGAAATTAAGAGGCCGCCCTTTTTTGCCGAAAATATAAAGAGGCTCTGCATCGGACTGCAGGTTCGCGCCAACCGGGTTTTGCAGAAAGCTCTACATACTGTTTCCATGTTAATATCTGCGTTCATAGATCAATTGCACCGGAGCCCGCCGAAGTGCAGGATGGCTTTTTCCCTGGCCTGCATCCTGTCGATGGCGTATCTTTTTCCCCTGGAGTTCTTCATGGGTTCGGTAAAGGCGGAGTCCCTGCCGCCCGAAGATCCTGAAAACGGCATGGGCGGAGCCGGTTATTCCGAAAACGAAGTATTTATTGAAGATGCCGCCCTGACCGGTATCCCTGAGCCGGAAGACTTCTCCCGGCCCAAGATGCTGATCTACGATTCCTATACGGTACAGCAGGGTGAGATGATCAGCATCCTGGCTCAGGGCTTCGGCCTCAATCAGGGTACGCTTCTCTCGGTAAATAATATAAGATCCGCCCGGACCGTCCAGATTGGACAGCTTATCAGGATTCCCAACCAGGACGGGATACTCTACACGGTTAAAAAAGACGACACGCTCTCCGGCATTGCCGAAAAGTATAAAACCGGAATTGAAGATCTGCGGACGGTAAACGAACTTTTTTCCGATTCCGTTCATTCAGGAACTGTGCTCTTTATCCCCGGCGCACTGATGCCCCAGAATGACATCCAGGAGATCAACGGGGATCTCTTTATCTGGCCTGTCCGGGGCTACATTACTTCCAGCTACGGTTACCGGCAGAGTCCCTTCGGCGGGGCCAGGCAGTTTCACTCGGGGCTGGATATCGGCGCTCCCATGGGGCGTCCGGTAGCCGCCGCCATGTCGGGCCGGGTCAGTTCCGCGAGCTATGATCAGACCCTGGGAAATTTCATTGTTATTACCCATCATTCCGGCTACAAAACCCTCTACGGCCACCTGAGCGTGGTGCGGGTAAAGACCGGGGCCTACGTGGCTACCGGCGAATGGATAGGGGATATAGGCAGTTCCGGCCTTTCTACCGGGCCCCATCTTCACTTTACCGTTTACAAAAACGGCGTCACGGTAAATCCCCGGAATTTAATGCAATGAACAAAT
>JAIRXN010000177.1 GCA_031268245.1 Treponema sp.
GAGCGTTTCCTCGCGGAAGGCGCCGAGATCTGGGGCCTGAGCTCCAGGGAACCTGCCGATCTGGCCGGCCGTATTGCCGGGGCCGGCGGCAAACTCCACTGGATAAGCGCCGATCTGGGCGACATCAATGCTGTCGAAGGGATCATTGAAGCTGTCCAGAAAGAAGCGGGAGGCTTTGACATCCTGATAAACAATGCGGGTGTCACTAGAGACGGCCTCTCGTTCAGGATGAGTATTGCGGATTTTCAGAAGGTACTCGACGTGAATTTAACTTCGGCTTTTATCATCGCAAGAACCGTTGGCCGGGAGATGATACGAAAGCGTTCCGGTTCCATCATCAACATGAGCAGTGTCGTAGGCATCCACGGAAACGGGGGGCAGGCCAACTATGCGGCCAGCAAGGCCGGGCTCATCGGCATCACAAAGAGTCTCGCACGGGAAACGGCAAGCCGGGGTGTGCGGGTAAATGCTCTGGCGCCGGGATTTATCGAAAGCGACATGACTGCTTCCATGAACGAAGAGGCAAAGGAAAAAATGATGGAGATTGTCCCGCTCAAGAGAAGCGGAAAACCGGAGGACATTGCCTCCGCGGCGCTTTTTCTTGCTTCCGATGATTCTTCCTATATAACAGGACAGGTGCTCTCCGTCGACGGCGGAATGTTTATATGATGAGGAGATTTTGATGAATAAAAAAGTCGTTGTTACCGGCATGGGACTGATCTCTCCTATAGCTCATTCGGTGGATGAATTTGAAAAAGCCCTCAAAGAGGGCAGAAGCGGGGTAGGCAGAATTACTTCTTTTGATACCGCCGGTTTCGATGTTACCATTGCTGCGGAAGTCAAGGACTTCGATCCCTCCGGGTGGATCGACAAAAAAGATGCACGCAAGATGGCGCGTTTCTCTCAGTTTGCGGCAGCCGCTGCAGCCCAGGCGATGGAGCAGGCAGGATTGCTGTCGCAGGCCGGTGAAGAAGGAAGGCGCCGCATTACAAGCGATCCGGGGAAGGCGGGCGTCGTTATGGGAAACGGGATCGGCGGCTATGAGATTGTCACTGAATCCTTCCGCAAGCTTTTTGATCAGGGCCCCCGGCGCATGCTGCCTCTGACAGTACCCATGATGATCGCCAACGAAGCGGCTGCCAATATCAGTATCCTGTACGGGCTCAAAGGCCCTTCATTTACCCAGGTGACCGCCTGCACTTCCGGAACCGATGCCCTGGGCCAGGCTCTGGATCTTATCCGCTCGGGCCGCTGCGATGTAGTGATCTCGGGCGGAACCGAAGCCTGTATAGTTCCGTTTTCAATCGGCGCCTTCCAGATGCTCAAGGCCCTCTCCACCAAACGCTGCGATGAGCCTGAAAAGGCTTCCCGGCCTTTTGATGCGGACCGGGACGGTTTTGTTATGGGTGAAGGCGCGGGCGTCCTGATCCTCGAAAGTGAAGAACATGCAAAAGAACGGGGCGCAGCGATTCTGTCGGAATTTTCAGGATACGGCGTTACTTCCGATGCCTATCACATTACCGCTCCGGATCCTTCCGGGGAAAGCGGCGGCATTACCATTAAAAAAGCCCTTGAAGACGCGGGACTTAAACCGGAAGACATCGGTTACTACAACGCCCACGGTACTTCCACGCAGATCAACGATCCTGCGGAAACAAGAATGATCAAATATGCATTCGGGGATCATGCCAAAAAAATGAAAATTTCTTCGATAAAGAGCATGACGGGGCACTGCATTGCCGGTTCGGGGGGCATTGAAGCCATCGCCTGTATTCTGGCGATCAGAAAGGGTTTTTATCCTCCCACCATCAACCTTGATAATCCCGATCCGGAATGTGATCTTGATTATGTTCCCAACAAGGTTCAGTATGGGCAGATAAGAGCCGCCGCTTCCGGGTCCCTGGGTTTTGGGGGACACAACGGAGTGCTGATCTTCCGCGCCTACGACGCGTAAGGGGGCAGAACATGAGTGAACATGAGCCGGATTTAATCGAAGAACTATTGCCTCACCGTTCGCCTTTCCTGTTTGTAGACGATATTGTTTCCGCAGACAACAGTAAAATTATTGCACGGCATGTGTTTACAGAAAAGGAATTCTTCTTTTCAGGTCATTTCCCGGAATATCCTGTGGTACCCGGCGTGATTCTTGTGGAAACCATGGCGCAGTCGGGGGGAGCGGGTCTCCGTAAACTCGGCATTCTCGGTGACGGCGCCCTCTTTTTCCTTGCCACGGTAGACAAGGTAAAGTTCCGCCGCCAGGTGAGGCCGGGAGATGAAGTCCGTTCGGAGATCGAAAATTTAAGGGTATCCGCACACATGATTAAGCAGTCGGGAAAGGCCTATGTAGGCGGCGAATTGGCTGCGGAGGCCGAATGGATGTGCCTTGTAGGAGAAAACAGTGATAATTAAGCCCATGGTTCGCAACAATATCTGTATCAACAGCCACCCCGCAGGATGCGCGGCATCGGTGCGGAAACAGATTGCCTATGCGGCAAAGGTACTGGCCGGAGGAAAGCCGGCCGCAGAAGCCTCCGCTCCGGGGCTGCCGAAACTGGCGCTGATCCTGGGCTGTTCCACGGGCTACGGACTTGCAAGCAGAATCGCCGCAGCCTTTGGTTACGGAGCCGTTACGGTCGGAGTTTCCTTTGAGAAACCCGCCACGGACAGCAAGCCCGGTACACCCGGTTACTATAACAACCTCTGTTTCGACAGGGATGCCGCCGGGGCAGGACTGGTATCAAAAACTCTGGACGGGGATGCCTTCTCCGGTAAAATGAAGGATCTGGTCATCGCCGCCATAAAAGAGGCGGCTGCGGAGGCGGGTATTCCCGCCCAGGCGGATCTCGTGATCTACTCCCTGGCTTCCCCGGTGAGAACAGATCCCAAAACAGGAATCATGCACAGATCGGTAATCAAGCCCATCGGGAAAAGGTATTCGGGCAAAACCATCGACATGATGACTGCGAATATTATTGAATCTGCCGCAGAACCTGCCACGGAGGGAGAAATTGCCGATACCGTCAAGGTGATGGGCGGGGAAGACTGGGAACTCTGGATTGAGGCCCTGGACAAGGCAGGGGCGCTGGCCCCCGCGGCGAGAACCCTTGCCTATACCTATATCGGCCCCGAACTCTCCTGGGAAATCTACAAAAACGGCGCCATAGGCAGGGCAAAGGAAGATCTGGAACGGGCCGGGAAGGAGATCAACAGATCCTTTGCTTCAGGCGGAAATTCAAAACGCCGGGCATGGATCTCGGTGAACAAGGCTCTGGTTACCAGGGCCAGTGCGGTAATTCCCATCATACCCTTCTATGTTTCATGCCTGTTCAGGGTGATGAAAGAGCAGGGGTTGCACGAAGGCTGCATCGAACAGATTGTCAGGCTTTATAGAGACAGGCTCTACTCTGCCGAAGGAAGGGAAAATCCCGATAATGTTCCTGTTGACAGTGAAAACCGCATCCGTATTGACGACTGGGAGATGCGGAAGGACATACAGGAGGCCGTGCGTAAGAGAATGGCAGAAACCACTAAAGAGAACGTCCTTGAGTTAACCGACATTGAAGGTTTTAAGCATGATTTTCTGGAAGCCCACGGTTTTGACGTAGAGGGCGTTGACTATGATGCGGACATAAACCCTGCGGGGAACGAATGAAATCTGTCCGTAAAGTAACCGGCTTTATGGACAGACCTGGATAGCAGAGGAACTGTATATGAATGATAAAGTTATACTTTCTTTGATGGAGAAGCTTGATAATTCTTCCATTGCCGAACTTGTTTTTAGTGATGAAACATCCCGCCTCATACTGCGGAAGGAAGCGGCTTTTGCCAAAAGCGGCCCGGTTCTTCCCGCGGCCGGCCCCGTTACATACACTGCAGCCGGAACCGCCGAAGCGAATGCTCCGGTACCGGTGCATCTTGGTCTGCCGGCGGCTCCCGAGGTAATGGAGGCCGTTCCGGGAGGAGAAATTATCACCAGTCCTATTGTCGCTACCTTCTATGCCGCAGCCGGCCCCGATTCACCTCCCTTCGTCAAGCCGGGAACCAGGGTAAAGGCCGGCGACAGTCTCTGCATTCTTGAGGCAATGAAGATGATGAATCACCTGGAAGCCGAATTTGACTGCGAGATACTTTCGGTAAAGGCTGCCGGCGGAGATCTGGTTGAATACGGCCAGGCTCTCTTTGAGGTAAAACGGCTCTAGCGTGAAAAAGCCCGCTCATCTCAAGCGCCTTCTGATTGCCAACCGTGGTGAAATCGCCGTAAGGATAATACGGGCCTGCCATGAAATGGGAATAGAGGCGGTGGCGGTTTATTCAACTGCGGACAAAGACAGTCTCCATGTCAGGCTTGCCGATAAGGCAATCTGTATCGGGCCGCCCCCTTCCGCCAAAAGTTACCTTGACCGCAGCAACCTTGTCATGGCGGCCATTAACAGCGAATGTGAGGCGATTCACCCCGGCGCCGGTTTTCTTTCGGAAAGCGCCTCCTTCGCAAAATTTGTCCGGGACAGGGGGCTTATCTTCATCGGCCCCGATCCTGAAGTGATAGAACTCCTGGGCGACAAGGTTATTGCCAGGGATACGGCCCGGCGTTTCGCCCTTCCCGTTACACCCGGCACCAAAGAAGCTGTCGATGATCCGCACAAGGCCCTTGAAGCGGTACGGGAAATCGGTTTGCCGGTGATTATCAAGGCTGCCGCCGGGGGAGGCGGAAAGGGTATGCGGATTGTCCGCAGGGAAGAAGATCTCGCGGAAAATCTTTCCATCGCAGGCCGGGAGGCGGAGGCAAATTTTGCGGACGGCAGGGTCTTTATTGAACGTTATCTGGAAAATCCCCGGCATGTAGAATTGCAGATCATCGCCGACGGCAGCGGGACTGTGGCGGTTCTGGGCGAACGGGACTGTACGGTTCAAAAACATCATCAGAAACTTATTGAAGAAAGCCCCTCCCCCGCAGTAGACGATGACATGCGGCGGCGGATGTCCGAAGGCGCTTCGGCCATGTTCCGGGAGCTTAAATACAGGGGAGCCGGTACTATTGAATTTCTCGCGGAAAAAAGCGAATTTTATTTTATGGAAGTAAATGCACGGGTTCAGGTGGAGCATCCGGTAAGCGAGTTTGTTTCCGGCGTGGACATTATCCGCCAGCAGATACTGGCGTGCAGCGAAGGGAAAATAGACAAGGAGCTTGAAGAGTTCGACGCAAAAAACAACGGGAAAAATTTAAGGGGACATGCCATCGAATGCAGGATCAATGCGCTCAGTCCCGGTAAAATCAGCCGTCTTGAAATTCCCGGCGGGCCGGGAGTGCGTTTTGACTCCTTCATCTATCAGGGCTGTACTG
This sequence comes from Treponema sp., assembly GCA_031268245.1. Taxonomy (GTDB): domain Bacteria; phylum Spirochaetota; class Spirochaetia; order Treponematales; family Breznakiellaceae; genus JAIRNJ01. Next base: position 5,342 of record JAIRXN010000177.1, read on the forward strand.
TTCCGCCGCACTACGATTCCATGGTGGCAAAGCTTATCGTGCACAATACAGACCGTGAAGCTGCCATTGCCCGCATGATACGGGCGCTGAATGAACTTTGTATAGAAGGGATCAAGACAAATATCAATCAACAGAGATGGGTAATGCGGAGTGATGTTTTCAAATCAGGCGATTTTGCCACATCCTGGTATGAAACCATAGCCAAGGAGGCCGAATATGAATAGTGAAAAAACCGAAGTTTCACCATCAGAGGCAAATGACTGCCCGCTCTGCGGCGCCCGGCATTCCCGGAAGGATATTGACGCCGCATTAAAAACCTGTCCATCCTGCGGCTGCCATTACCGCATGGAACCCAATGAACGGCTGCTCTATCTTCCCGATCCGGGAAGTTTTGAAGAGTTCTCCGCCGGCATGAGTTCCATTAATCCCATTGATCTTGCAGGTTATGAAGAAAAACTTTCCGAAGCGGCGGTGAAGGCCCAGATGAAGGATGCGGTGATCACGGGAACCTGCAGCATTGAAGGGCGGCCTGCAATTCTGGCTCTCATGTCCTTCAAATTCATGGGCGGCTCAATGGGTTCAGTTGTGGGCGAAAAGGTCTGCAGGGCCATGCTCATGGGAATAGACAGGAAACTTCCCGTGATCATTTATACTACCTCAGGCGGCGCCAGGATGCAGGAGGGAATTTTTTCACTTTTGCAGATGGCTAAAACATCAAGCGCCGCGGCGGAACTGGACAAGGCCGGTATTCCATTTTTCATCGTGCTCTGCGATCCCACCACCGGCGGCGTAACCGCCTCTTTTGCCATGCTGGCGGACATCACCATTGCGGAACCAGGCGCTCTTATCGGTTTTGCGGGTCCCAGAGTCATTGAAGGCACCATCCGTCAAACCCTGCCGGAAGGTTTTCAGCGGGCCGAGTTCCAGAGGGACAAAGGCTTTGTGGATCTTGTCGTTACGCGTCAGGATCAGAAAAAAATTCTTGCCCGCCTTATTGATCTGCACCGGGAGTATACATGATGAATACCCTGGAATTGCAAAAAAAATTGGACGAATTGAAAAAGATGATCTCTGAAACAGACATTGACGCCGTTCAGGATCTTGAAAATATCGAAACCAAAATTCAGGCGGTCTCCCGGACTGAGGCAACCTGGCGGAGGGTGGAACTGGCCCGGCATCCTGAACGGCCCTATTCAATGGATTATATAAACAGGATATTTACCGGTTTTATCGAACTGCATGGAGACCGGGCCTTCGGCGATGATCCTGCCATTGTCGGCGGACTTGCCTTTCTTGAAGGGCGGCCTGTTACAATCATTGCAAACCAGAAAGGAAGAACGCTCAAGGAAAATGTACACCGTAACCACGGTATGGCAAATCCCGAAGGCTACCGCAAAGCCCTGCGTCTTGCAAAGGAAGCCGAAAAATTCCGCCGGCCCATCATCACCTTTATTGATACTGCCGGCGCATATCCGGGTATGGGAGCCGAGGAACGGGGAATCGGGGAAGCCATAGCCCGCAACCTTCGCGACCTGAGCCAGCTCAAGACTCCGATTGTCTGTATCATCATCGGGGAAGGCGGCTCAGGCGGCGCGCTGGGCCTCTGTGTGGGAGACAAGATCTATATGCTGGAAAACGCAATCTATTCGGTTATCAGCCCCGAAGGCTGCGCCTCCATACTCCTCCGGGATGCAAGCAAGGCCAAAGATGCGGCGGTCATGCTGAGGATCACCAGTGACGATCTCCTTGAATTCAAGGTGATCAACGGCATCATCGCCGAACCTCCCGGAGGCGCCCATACCGATCCCGATGCGGCCGCCGCAAACATCAAAAAAGTCCTGATCAAAGAAACCAAAGACCTTACAGGCCGTGACCCTTCGGTTCTTGTCCGGTACCGTAACCAGAAGATCCGCAAGGTCGGCCATTGGCTGGAGTGATTCTAGCGGGCAATGCTGAACTTGACGCTAATCATCGTACCCTATTATTTTTCCCGTTTTTCTGCGAAAAATCTATAATTTTGCAGTACTGATGTATGCCCGGTTGAATACATCAGCGCTTCCCTGGAGTTAATTTTAAAATTTAAAGCTTGACAGAAGTTGGTAACTCATGGTAGAACAAATTAATAAGTTGTTGAACAACTATAAGGTTGGATAACCATGGAACAGAGACATCTCAGCAGCGTACCAAACAGTAAGATTCCGGCGTATGTGGCGGTGTATGAACGGCTTTACAACGCGATTGCCACCGGTATGTATAAACCCGGAGAGCAAATCC
>JAIRXN010000201.1 GCA_031268245.1 Treponema sp.
CTGTAGTTTCCCAGCTTCCGGTTTTTGTAATCCGGCGCAGCATTGCCGCCGCAGAGCAGGACGGCACTGTACTTTACGGATTCAGAAACCTTTTCGGTTTTCTCTCCGCTTATCCGCATGTGCAGAAGATCCATATTGAGCCAGTGGAACATGGGTTTGTTCTGGAAGTAGAAGGCTGCGGCAGGATCTTTCAAAAGATGTTTGTAGGTTTTCAGCCCGTCGTTTTCCGTGGGAACACGGTACAGGGAAGGTTTTAGGAGCTTTACAAATTCTTCCGCAGCCGCGGCATTACCGCTGCCCTGTACCGCGGCCAGCACTGTAGAGGCAGGGCTTTCCCGGATGAGGGCCTCTGTGGAAGCTACCGCAAAACCCTTCTGCGCCCAGGGCATTCTTTCCATACCGGGAAGATCCCGGTTAAGCACAAAGTCGCCGTGTATATACACCGTGCCGTCATAATCTTCCGGTTTGAAGCCGGGGGGAACCGGGAAATCAATTTCGGTAGATTCTCCGGGGCCGATGGGGGGCAGAGCCCTCTCTTCGCTTACAAGTACCTTTTCTCCCTCCAGAGGATTTTGGAGAACACAGAGTTTCCAGCGCAGACTCAAACAATCCAGGGCCGAAAAGTCATAGCGGTTTTCCACAGTAAAACAGTAGGGCTTGCCGGAAACCGTGTTGTAGGGTTTTGCCGTCAGAGGCTCCAGGCGTACCGGAGACTGTACCTGCTTGCATTCGGCCATGACGGGTTTGGGACTCTGATCCGGCAGGATGAGGCCGTTAAGGCAGAAATCGTAATCGGAAGGCTCGTCCCCAAAGTCTCCGCCGTACTTCCAGTATTTTTTACCGTCGGGGCTTGCCGCCGCAATACCCTGATCGATCCAGTCCCAGATAAAGCCGCCCTGCAGCCCGTGGTGGTTTTCAATCGCCTTCCAGTAATCCGAAAGACTGCCGTTTGAATTCCCCATGGCGTGGGAGTATTCGATCATGATGAGGGGCCGGAAATCGTTGCGGTACTTGGTAAAGTCCGTGATGAGTTCTATTTGCGGGTACATGGGCCCGATAATGTCGGTAAGGCCCTGGCTCCGGTTGAGGGAATCCAGGGTAAAGGATCCCTGGCCTTTTTCCGGCCTGATTGCGCCTTCGTAGTTTACAGGCCGGGAAGGATCGTAGCGGCGTATCCATGCGGCGCCTGCATTGTGATTGTCCCCGTCGCCGCTTTCATTCCCCAGCGACCAGATGATGATCGAAGGGTGGTTTTTGTCCCGTTCCACCATTCTGAGCATCCGGCTCATGTATGCGTAATTCCAGGCGCTGTCCCAGGAGATCTGTTCGTAGAAACAGTGATTCTCGATATTCGCCTCGTCCACCAGATATATGCCGTAACGGTCGCAGAGATCGTACCAGCGTTCATCATCGGGATAGTGACAGGTGCGCACCGCATTGAAATTATGCGTTTTCAGGAGAATGATATCCTTTAACATGCTTTCGGCAGAGAGGGTTTTCCCCTTCTGCTCATCGTGTTCATGGCGGTTGACGCCTTTGATGAGGGGGGCCTTGCCGTTGATCTTCAGTTCCCGGTTGCCTATTCCCAGTGAACGGAAGCCGGTACAGAATGCGGCGCTTTCCAGGTGAAGTCCGTCCCTCCACAGGCTCACGGAAACCACATAGAGGGCGGGCGACTCATGCGACCAGGTTTTTGCACCGGGAACGGTTTCTTCAATCTCCGCGATATTGCTGTTGAGCCTGTAGTTGCAGGAGAACTGTTTTTCTCCGCTGACGATTGCCTTTGTTTCTGCGGCGAATTGTTCCGCATCGGCAAGGCTGCCCGGCAGCGAAAAGGGATACACCGCATATTTGACGGTAAAGGGCCTTGTATCTTTGTTAAGGGTAACCGGAACATTCCCGGTGCTTCGGGATTCGGGGACATTACCCCCTATACTTACCCTCATGGAAAGTTTCCCTTCGCCCGCATTGTCAATCGTTCCGGGAACAGCCTTTATGTCTTTGATATAGCAGTCTTCGGTAGCGTAGAGAAACACACTCCGGTGTATGCCGCCGTACCACCATTGATCCTGATCCTCCACATAGCTGGCATCGGAGTAGCGGACTACCTTGATACAGAGGGTGTTTTCCCCTTCGGTAACGAAGGAACTTATGTCGTATTCCGAGGGAAGCCGGGTATCTTTTCCCATGCCGGCAAAACTTCCGTTAATGTACACGAGGGCCACGCTTTCCGCTGAGCCGATATGGAGCACTACCCGTTTTCCCCTCCACGCCCTGGGAACGGTAAAGCTCCGGCGGTAAAGCCCGGTGGGATTATCCCTGGGGGCTTTTGGAGGGACTGCCTGGAAAGGCATCTGGACATTGGTATAGTGAGGCTTGTCGAAGCCCTGGAGAGTCCAGGTACCGGGAACCGCTATGGCGCTCCAGCCTTCGGTCTTGAACTCCGGCTTTACCCAGGAGAGATCTTCCTCTCCGGGGAAATCGGCGCCTTTTGCCCCGGCGGAATACCCCGGCCCGGGGAGAAGTTTGAAGTTCCAGCGGCCGTCCAGGCTGAAATAAAGGGGATTTTTGCCGGGATCACGATATTCGGGTCCTGCCACCGTATCGGCAACAGCGGCTTCGGCCGAACTGAAAGGTAAAAGCGGACTGCGCATAGGCAGCCGGTTCATTCCCTGAATTTCAGGGTTTTCCCACATTGGGGGGAAGTTATTATCCATAAATAATGATAATAGATCCATGAATCAAATTGTCAAGTGAAGTGTGCGCATAGAGAGGAATACCTCTTTTGAAAAATATGCAAAAATCAAAAAATGTGGTTGCAAAATTCTCTAAATCCACCTATACTAAACCTAATAATGATGTTTCAAACGACATCTGATTATAAATTCAGGAGGAATTATGAAAAAAGCTTTACTCATCCTGGTAGTCCTGCTTATGGCAGTTGCTATCATCGGATGCAGCAGACAAGCAGCGGCTTCGACTCCGGCTCCGGCAGACCCCAATGCGCCGGTGAAACTTTTAGTATGGTGCTGGGACCCCATGTTCAATGTGTACGCCATGAACGAAGCGGTGAAGATCTATCAGCGGGATCATCCCAATGTATCTGCTGAGGTCATGGATATTACCGAAATTGAGCAGAAGGTTACCACAGCCCTCTCTTCCGGTCAGACCGACGATATGCCGGATATTCTCCTTAACCAGGACAATTCCATCCAGCGCTTTGTGCAGACCTATCCCGAAGCATACCTCCCCCTGAACGGGAAGGTTGACCTCTCCAAGTTTGCCCAGTTCAAGCTGGATGTAGGCGTCTATGAAGGGAAGAACTACGGCGTGCCCTTCGATAACGGCGCTACCGCTACCTTCCTCCGCAGGGACATCGTTGAACAGGCTGGTTACAATGTTGAAGACTTTAACGATATTACCTGGGAAAAGTTCATTGAACAGGGCCAGGTAGTCAGGCAGAAGACCGGGGTAGCCATGCTTTCCACCACAACCGGCGGATCGGATATCCTCATGCTGATGACCCAGAGCGCCGGAAAATGGTTCTTTGACGATCAGGGCAATCCCTATATCAGGGATAATCCGGTTATCAAACGGGCGCTGGAAATCTACAAAGAAATGGTAGACAAGGGCGTCCTTCTCCAGGTAGCCGATTGGAACGCATATATTGCCAGCCTCAATAACGGTCAGACCGCATCCACCATCCAGGGCTGCTGGATCATCGGTTCCATCGTTCCCGCCACCGACCAGGCCGGAAAATGGGCCGTGATGAGTACTCCCAAATTTGCAACCATTGATTCGGTGAACTATTCAAGTCAGGGCGGTTCAGGCTGGATGGTACTTTCCAGCTCCAAACATTCCGATGTGGCCATGGATCTTCTGGACAAGGTCTGGGCGGGCAGTGTGGAATTCTATGAGACCATTCTTCCCTCTTCCGGCGCCATTTCCACCTGGCTTCCCGCAGCGGATTCCAGAGTGTATAGCGAACCTCATCCCTTCTTCGGCGGACAGAAGATCTACGAAGATCTGGTAGCGTATGCCAGCAATGTGCCCAAGGTAAAGTACGGTGTCTATAACTACGAGGCCCGTGACGCCGTGGGACGCGCATTGGCACAGGTTCTGCAGGGCGCATCTGTTGATTCGGTGCTTGCCACTGCCCAGCAGGAAGTAGAGTTTATTATTAACCAGTAAAAGGTAAGGAATGGAGGCGGTACATGAAATTCACCCTTGAAAAGAAAACAAGACTGTGGGGTTGGATCTTTGTTGCACCCGCCTCTCTCCTCATCTTTTTCATGTCTTTTTACCCGATGATTCAGGCTCTTATCCTTTCCCTCTCCAGCGGAAGGGGTAACAACCTGAAGTTTGCAGGCATCAATAATTACCTTAGGCTGCTGCAGGACGCCCAGTTCCGGGTAGCGGTGCGGAACGTTTTTATCTATCTTGTTATCCAGGTGCCGATCATGCTTGTTCTGGCCCTGATCCTTGCTTCCATGCTGAACAGCCCGCAGCTTAAGTCCAAGGGCTTTTTCCGGGCGCTGGTTTTTCTGCCCTGCGCTACCGGCCTTGTTTCGGCTTCGATCATTTTCAAGTCTTTCTTTTCGGTAGACGGCTTTATCAATTTAATGCTGACGCGGCTTCACATTATTTCCACTTCCATTGATTGGCTTACCAACCCGATCCTGGCGAAGGGTGTTATTATCACGGTAATAACCTGGCGCTGGACGGGATACAATACGATCTTTTATCTTGCGGGACTTCAAACCATAGAAAAATCGGTGTATGAGGCCGCACGGATCGACGGGGCCAATGCGGCCCAGGCCTTCTTCAGGATAACGGTCCCGCTGCTGGGCCCGGTAATTCTTTTAACTACGATCATGAGTACCAACGGAACCCTGCAGCTCTTTGACGAAGCCAAGGTTATGACCAACGGGGGCCCGGGGAATGCGACACAGACAATCTCGCAGTATGTATACAACCTTTCGTTCCTTTATGCGCCGCAGTTTGGTTATGCCGCCGCAGTTTCCTATACTATCCTTATCATGGTAGCGATACTGTCCTTCATTCAGATGAAAATAGGAGACAAGAAACAATGAAGACACGGAATGGTTTTACGCCTCTTATCATGTATCTATTTCTTGTCGTGGCCGGAGTTATTGCCGCCTTTCCATTTTTCTGGATGATTCTTGCCGCCACCAATAAAAGCGTCGAAGTAGTCCGGGGACGGTTTTTCTTCGGCCTTAATACCCTGGAAAACTGGAAGACCCTGACCACAACCTATACGTTGCACCTTTCCTTCGGGAATTCCCTCAGGAACGCCCTGATAGCTACGCTTCTCAGCCTCTTTGTCTGTTCCCTTGCCGGTTACGGCTTCCAGATCTACCGGGACAAGGCCAAGGACAGACTCATGGCAGTCCTCCTCCTCTCCATGATGGTGCCTTTTGCCTCAATAATGGTGCCCCTGTTCAGGCTGTTCAGCCAGATGAAGCTGCTCAATACCACCATGGGGATTGTGCTGCCCGGTGTCGCAACGGCCTTTCTCATCTTCTTTTTCAGACAGAATTCCGCCAATTTCCCCATGGAGATTGTGCAGGCCGCACGGGTGGACGGTCTTGGTGAATTCGGCATCTATGTACGGATCTATGTTCCGGTGATGAGTTCCACTTTTGCCGCCGCCGCGATCATCGTCTTTATGGGCGCCTGGAATAACTACCTGTGGCCCCTGATTATCCTGCTGAAAAAAGAAAGCCAGACCATGCCCATACTGCTTGCCAGTATGACCCAGGGCTACACCACCGATTATGGTATGCTCATGCTCGGCATCAGTATCTGTACCATTCCCACCCTGTTGATCTTTATTACACAGCAGAGAAGGTTTGTGTCGGGGATACTCGGTTCGGTTAAATAGAGTTCTTCGGAAACTTCAGTTCGTGTTTAATAATGCAGATAGTCAATTCTTTAGGCGGTAACTATGATTATTCAGAAACTTCATGAAAACTGGAAGATGAAACAAACAGAGGAATCGGTATACCTTCAGGCAAAGGTGCCCGGTTCAGTCTATGCGGATCTTCTGGCAAACAAAAAAATGGAAGATCCCTACTGGAGGGATAACGAAGATAGGGCCTTTGCGCTGATGGAGAAGGACTGGGAATACCTCTGTTCATTCAAGGTACAAAACGATCTTTTGGCAAGCGACAGAGTACTGCTCCGCTGTAATGGCCTTGATACCCTCTCTGATATTTATCTGAACGGAGTTCCTTTGGGGAATGCGGACAACATGCACCGGATCTGGGAATTCGATGTAAAGAAGCAGCTCAAGAAAGGGGAAAACAGTCTTAAAATTGTTTTTCACTCTCCTGTAAAATTTGCTGCGGACGCATATTCAAAGCTCAAGACAATGGGTTCCGACCAATGCCTGGACGGTTTCCCCCAGATCCGCAAGGCTCACTGTATGTTCGGCTGGGACTGGGGCCCCCGGCTTCCCGATGCGGGAATCTGGCGGGACATAGAGCTGCTTGGTATCAGCGCGGCCCGTATCGGGGAAGTGTATGTAAGCCAGAAACACCGGGCGGGCAAGGTAGACCTTGCGGTAAAGGTAAGCCTGGATACCGGAAGCAAACGGGTTTCAAAACGGGATCTTTCGTACACTCTTACCATTACTACTCCCAAGGGCAAGAGTACCGACTACGGCAAGTCGCCCAAAAAGATCAGCATTGAAAAGCCTGAACTCTGGTGGCCCAATGGTTTTGGAGAGCATCCCCTCTATACGGTGAAGGTAACGCTTTTCTACAAGGGTAAGGAAGTTGACTGCTGGGAACGCCGCTATGGGCTTCGCAGCATGACCATAAGGATTAAGAAAGACAAATGGGGTGAAAGTTTTGCCCATGAGGTGAACGGAGTTCCCATTTTTGCCATGGGCGCGGACTACATACCCGAAGACAATATCCTTTCCAGGGTAAATCCGCAGCGGACACGGAAACTGCTGGAACAGTGCATCGCGGCGAATTTCAACACAGTCCGGGTCTGGGGCGGCGGCTACTATCCCGATGATTTTTTCTTTGATATCTGCGATGAACTGGGGCTTATTGTATGGCTGGACTTTATGTTTGCCTGCGCGGTGTATGAATTGACCGATGACTTTGACAAAAATATCCGCGCCGAAGCGGCGGACAATGTGAAGCGTATCCGGCACCATGCCTCTCTGGGGCTTTATTGCGGCAACAACGAAATGGAGATGTTTGTCGATCAGAACATGTGGGTGGATACTCCAAAACAGAAGGCCGACTATATCAAGATGTATGAATACATCTTCCCCCAACTTTTGAAGGAATACGATCCGCAGACTTTCTACTGGCCTGCCAGTCCCTCTTCCGGGGGAAGCTTCGACAAGCCCAACGATCCTAACCGGGGAGATGTACACTACTGGGATGTATGGCACGGAAACAAGCCTTTCAGCGATTACCGGAACTACTTCTTCCGTTATGTTTCCGAGTTCGGGTTCCAGTCTCTCCCTGCCCTTAAGACCGTTGAGGCATTTACCGAACCCGGGGACAGGAATTTTTTCAGCTATGTGATGGAAAGACACCAGCGGAACAATTCGGCAAACGGGAAGATTATGAACTATATGTATCAGACTTTTCTCTACCCAAGCAGTTTTGAAACGCTGATCTACGCCTCCCAGCTTCTCCAGGCCGAGGCTATCAAGTACGGGGTAGAGCATTTCCGTCGTAACCGGGGCCGCTGCATGGGAGCCATCTACTGGCAGCTCAACGATATATGGCCGGTAACTTCCTGGGCTTCGGTGGACTACTACTTCCGCTGGAAGGCGCTGCACTACTACGCACGGCGTTTCTTCCAGCCGCTGATGATCTCCTGCCACGAGGAAGGTCTTTTGACCCAGGAGCCTGACGCCAACAAGCAGCCGCTCTTAAAGGCAAAAATAGAAAAGAGTTTCCGCCTTTCTGTTGCCAACGAAACCCTCAAAGACCAGAAGCTTACGGTAAAATGGGAAATCCGGGACAGGAACGCCAAGGTATTGAAGGAAAAGACTATTCCTGTCAAGGTAAAGGCCCTCAGTTCCCTCTGGCTCGACAAGGTAATGGCTGCGGAGATAAAGTCCGGAAAGGCGGCCGAAGGTTTCGCTCTTGATGATGAATACCTAAGCTATCATCTCTACGATGGCAAGGAATGCATCAGCGAGGGAACGGTTATCTTCAGTCTGCCGAAGTTTTTCCACTGGCAGGACCCCAAGCTTGAGTGCACGGTAAACGGCGACAGTATCACTGTCAGCGCCTCAGCTTATGCAAAGAGTGTCGAGATTCTCAATAAAAACGAAGACCTTGTCCTTTCGGATAACTACTTCGACATGAACGCGGGAACCAAAACGGTAAAGATCCTCTCCGGAAAGCCGGAAGGATTGAAGCTGCGGAGCGTGTTCGATATAAAGTAACGCGGCGCCGGCGGACGGGGTAACGCTGATCAGCGTCGTTTAATCGGCACTGCCCTAATAGGCCGCAAGGATAGCCATAAGCCTTTCTTTGCTGATCGAGCGGAGGAAGTTTGCCAGCCGGGGGCCCTGATCCTTGCCGATGAGGGCCTGGTAGCTTGCCCGGAAGAGGGCCTTGCCTTCAAGACCGGCGCTTTCCGCCGCCCGGTAGATCGCCTCGGCGCAGCTTTTGTCGTCGTTAAATTTTTCAATCTCCGCAACCACCTGATCCCGCAAGGCCCGCAGCCCTGCCGTTTCTTCTTCGCTTAAGGCCGTCTTCTCTCCGGTATCGCACAGATGGAAGCGGAATTCGTCCGGGGCGCATTCTTCCGCCCAGTATTTTGCACAGACCGCCCTGGCTCTGAGTGCGGGAAGCTGTTCATCCGAACAGGAAATATTCGCCAGGGCCTGCTTGATGTCGCCGTCCGCAATCTGGATAAGGTTACACAGGTGCCGGAAGGGTATCTGGCAGGGCGGAATTGAAGGCATAAGGGTTTTGCCTTCGTCGTCTACCGTTGTTTGGGAGAATTCATAAATTCTCTTTTCCCGTTGATACGCTGCCTCATCCTTTGCCGCTTCCAGCTTCCAGGCAATCCTTTCGGTCTTGTCGTAGTCTTCGTAAATTTTTATCACATCAAGATCGAAGGAGATGGTAAATTCCGTGTTAGGCCGCGTCCCGGCAAAAAGATAGCGTACCAGTTCCGGCGTATAGACCCGGAGGATATCCCGCAGATCCACTACCTTCCCTTTGGAACTTGACATTTTTCCTGCGGAACCCTTGATGCCGATAAAGTCGTAACGGAAGCTTACCGGCGCTTCGTGATTGTACACATCCTTGCAGACATGGCGGCCCGTATCAAAACTGCCGCCCTGACTGTGGTGATCCTTGCCCGCAGGTTCAAAGTCCACATCTTCAAAATCCCAGCGCATGGGCCAGTCAACCCGCCAGCCGAGTTTGACTCCTTTGGATGTTTGAAGATCCGCTGTTTCACTGTGGCCGCAGGAATTGCAGTGATAGCTTAAGCCCCATTCACCGTCCCAGCCGTCAATATCGGTATCATCCCTGTTGCACTTGTCGCAGAAGACACTGACCGGCCACCATTCACCCTGAATCTTGTGATCCTCGTCCCGGAATTTGTCCAGAATCGTTTTAAGTTCTTCCTTGTGTTCAAGAGCCTTCCGTATGCCCCGGGCATACATAGAAGAGCGGTAACGCTTTGACTGGTAGAGAAATTCCGGGGCAATACCCACTATGGGAAGAGCGGATTCTACATCAATTTCATGATGACGGGCGTAGCTTTCATCCCGTTCCCAGGGATCCGGCACCATGGTTATGGGGAAGCGGAGGTATTTTTCAAGTTCATCCTGTTTGGGCATGTTGAGCGGTACCTTGCGGAACACATCGTAATCGTCCCAACTGTAAATAAAACGCACCTTCCGGCCCAGATCCCGCAGGGCCCGGACTACGAGATCTACAGATATGATTTCCCGGAAGTTGCCGATATGCACCGTTCCGGAAGGAGTAATGCCTGAGGCACAGGTGTAAAGTTCCTTTTCACCCTTTTCCTTGATGATCTTGAGCGCCGTTTCGTCGGCCCAATGAGCGCTTGCCCTGAAAAGCCTGTCATGTTGCTGCATGCTGTTTTCCATAATAGAGAGAGTATACCGGAACAGGGAGGCTTAATGAAGTGTCTGTCCACAAAGTAACCGGCTTTGTGAATAAGCTCAATTGTTTGTTGATACGGTTTCGATGAATCCGGGGTAGGTAACGGCGGCGCATTCGGAACCGTGTATCGTAATGGGACCCGCTGTGCCGCAGGCCGCCGCCGCGAAAACCAGCGCGATACGGTGATCCCCCCGGCTGTCAATTTCTCCGCCCTTCATGCAGCCCTCCCCGTGAATGACAAGTCCATCCGTCCTCTCTTCGCATTGTACGCCCAGCCTTGAGAGTTCTTCCCTCATCACGGTGATCCGGTCTGTTTCCTTGATCCGGGCATGGGCCGCATTATAGAGAAGGGTGTCCCCTTCGGCAAAGGCCGCCAGTACTGCCGCCGCGGGCAGAAGATCCGGCGTCTTATTGAGATCGAATTCCCCGCCCCTGAGCCGCTTTCCCCCGCGGATCCTCACCGCGGGGCTTCCCTCGTGTTCCTCCCAGTGTACCCCGCAGCCCATGAGGGAAAGCATGTCAAGGAAAGCCTTGTCGCCCTGGGTATCGGCAGGATCCAGATCGAGCAGCAGCACATCCCCGCCGCTTACTGCCGCGGCCAGGGCGGGAAAGGCGGCGGAGGAGAAATCCCCCGGTACTGTTCCTGTCACCGGCTTCCAGGAAGAGCCGCCGGGAAT
>JAIRXN010000080.1 GCA_031268245.1 Treponema sp.
AAGAGCCTCGGCAAAACTAACCGAGTTTTGCAAGAGGCTCTATATGTAGTCAATCCTGCCCGGAGAAATGGGATGGGCTTCCTTGCTTCCGGCAGGGTAGCCGACGGAGATCGCCACGGCATATTTATAACCTTCCGGGAATTTGAGAAGTTTGGCAAAATGATCTCCTTTGGGCCCGTTGAAAGCCGGTTCGGCCCTGCCGAGCATAACGGTTCCCAGGCCTATGGCGTGGGCCGCCAGACAGATGTTTTCCGCGGTGATACCCACATCGTGCCTCCCCCAGCGGGATTCAGGATCGCAGCTTATAAAGATAACCGTAGGGGCCTTGAAGAAAACGTCCTTACCCTTTTCATTCATCTGTTTCAGGGACTCTTCCTGAATTTCCGCAATCAGCTCTGCATTCTGCAGCACCGAATAATGCCAGGGCTGCAGATTTACCGCGCTTGGCGCCTCCTGGGCCGCCTTGAGCAGAATCTCCAGTTCTTCCTTTTCTATCTGATCCGGCTTGTAGGCCCGGATACTCCGTCTTCCTGAAATCGCCTCAAGTACAGGATTTCCCATGGATTAATCCCCCCTTATGTGTCTTTTGAAAGCGTATTCATTTTATACGAAGCCGGATGTAATTTCAAGCGGAAAAAGAGAAACTGCCGGGCTCACGGACCTCAATAAGAAAAGCCGCTGTTTTATTTGACTTTTGCTAGGTCAATATATAATTATAAATAGAGGTTCTTTCAAAATTTCAATTTTGAAAGAGCGGCCTCTAAAAAACGCGGTTTTACAGCCCGCAGGGCGAAAAGCCGCAAGAGCTTCCGCAACGGACCGCAGGTCCGCGCTAACCGGGTTTTGCAAGAAGCCCGATATAAATATGTTCACGTGAGCTTGTTCCAAAACCCGAGCGAGTTTTGGAACAAGCTCTTGGAAAAACCGGTCAAAAGCCCGGTTTTTCCCTTGAATCTAAGGAAGCTGTTCCAAAAGCTGAAGTTTTGGAGCAGCCTCATGTAAAACTGATTTTTTTGGAGGATGCAATGAACGAAAGTTACTACGGCTGCAGTACCTGTGCCAGTGCGGATAAAACTCTCGAAAGCTTCATCGCCGGTTTACCCATGGAGACAAGCCACCACCGGGTCGAATCCCAGGAGACCCACTGCGGTTTCGGGCTTCAGGGAGTTTGCTGCAGGCTTTGCGCAAACGGCCCCTGCAGGATCACGCCGGAAGCGCCCAGAGGTATCTGCGGCGCCAGTCCGGATACCATCGTCACCCGGAATTTTCTGCGCGCCGTAGCTTCCGGTTCAGGCTGTTACATCCATGTAATTGAAAACACGGCCTTAAACCTCAAGCACACGGCGGAGATTAAGGGCCGCATCCGGGGGAAAAATGCCCTGGAAAACCTCTGTACGATTTTCGGTCTGAGCGGCGGAGACGAGCACGAAAAGGCCCTCAAGGTAGCCTGCGCGGTTCTGGACGATATCTACAAGCCCCACTACAAAAAGATGGATCTGGTAGAGAAGATGGCCTACGCCCCCCGCTTCAAAAAATGGAAGGAACTGGGAATCCTCCCCGGCGGGGCAATTTCCGAAGTCTACCAGGGGGTGGTGAAGTGTTCCACCAATCTCAACAGTGATCCTGTCAATATGCTGCTGGACTGTCTCAAGCTGGGAATCTCCACCGGGATCTACGGCCTTGTACTTACCAACCTCTTGAATGACGTGCTCCTCGGCGAACCGGAGATCCGGCCGGCCCCCGTGGGCCTCAGGGTCATCGATCCCGATTACATCAACCTGATGATCACAGGCCACCAGCACACAATGTTTGTACACCTGCAGGACAGGCTTACCGATCCCGATGTAGTTGCAAAGGCAAAGGCCGCAGGCGCCAAGGGTTTCCGTCTTGTCGGCTGTACCTGTGTCGGACAGGATCTCCAACTCCGGGGTGTCCACTATACCGAAATTTTCCAGGGACACGCGGGAAACAACTATACCAGTGAAGCGATTCTTGCCACCGGCGCCATTGACGGCGTGATCAGCGAATTTAACTGTACCCTGCCGGGCATTGAATCTATCTGCGACAGCCTGCATATCAAACAGATCTGCATTGATGATGTTGCAAAGAAGGCTAACGCGGAACTCAAGCCCTTTGTGTTTGAAGACCGGGAACGGCTCAGCAACGAAATAATCGACGCGATGATCGCAAGCTATAGGGAAAGACGGGCTGCGGTCAAGCTCAATCTCCTGCCGGAGCACGGTAACGACAATACCATTACCGGGGTAAGCGAAGTTTCCCTTAAAAAATTCCTTGGAGGGAACTGGAAGCCCCTGGTAGACCTTATCGTTTCAGGCGATATTAAAGGCGTTGCCGGCATTGTAGGCTGTTCCAACCTTACCGCCGGCGGCCACGATGTGCTGACGGTGGATCTGGTAAAGGAACTCATCGCCCGCGACATCATCATTCTTACCGCAGGCTGCTCCTCAGGCGGCATTGAAAACTGCGGCTTCATGGTTCCCGAAGCGGCAGACCTTGCCGGCCCAAAACTCAGAGCCGTGTGTAAGAAACTCGGCATTCCGCCGGTGCTCAACTTTGGACCCTGCCTTGCGATCGGGCGGCTTGAGATAGTGGCTACCGAACTTGCACAAACCATCGGCGTGGACATGCCCCAGCTTCCTCTGGTTCTCTCCGCCGCCCAGTGGCTGGAAGAACAGGCCCTGGCCGACGGCTGTTATGGTCTTGCCCTGGGACTGCCCCTGCACCTGGGACTGCCGCCCTTTGTTACCGGAAGTCCCACGGCGGTAAAGGTTCTCACCGAAGATCTCAAGAACATCACCGGCGGACAGGTTGTCATCAATGCCGATGCCAAAGAATCTGCGGATATTCTGGAGAAGATCATCGAAGAGAAACGGGCAGCCCTGAAAATATAAGGAAGAATGAATGAAACGGATTTTTATCGATAAGGATAAATGCGACGGCTGCAAGAACTGTACCATAGCCTGCATGAACGCGCACCGGGAAAAACCGGGAACGATTTACGATCTTGATCTTACGGACTTAAAAAACGAAGCCCGCCACGAAATCAAGAGCGACGGCAGGGGCGGTTATGTACCTCTCTTCTGCCGCCACTGTTCCGAGCCTGACTGTGTGTCTTCCTGCATGAGCGGCGCCCTGAAAAAAGAAGTGCCCTCAGGACACGTGCAGTACGACAAAGACCGCTGCGGCAAGTGTTTTATGTGCGTGATGAACTGTCCCTACGGCAACATCAAACCCGACAGGCTTACCAAAAGCCGTATCATCAAATGCGATTTCTGCATCGGCGACGGCGAAGAGCCAAACTGCGTCAAGGCCTGTCCCAAAAAGGCCCTGCATATAGAAGAAGTTTTCTGGCAAGGAGTGGCAGTATGAATCATCTTATCATCGGTATCGGCGCCGCCGGAGTTACCGCTGCCCGTACCCTCCTCAAGGAAAGTGAGGAAAACAGGGTTACTATCGTTTCTGAGGATACCCATGTTATTTCCCGCTGTATGCTCCATCGTTATCTTTCCGGAGAGAGAACCGTTGAGAGCCTCAACTTTATCAATGACGGCCTCCTGGAGAATCCCCGGTTTACCTGGATAAAGGGCAAGACCGTTACAAGGCTTGACGGCGGCAGCAAAACTGTCTATGCCGGGGATGAAAAACTTGTCTCCGCCGATACACTCATCATCGCTACAGGATCAAACAGCGTTACTCCGCCCATAGGGGAATTGAAAACGGCAAAGAACGCCTTCGGTCTCAGGCATCTGCAGGATGCGATCAATATTGCCGCCGCGGCAAAGACCGCTGAGAAGATCGCCGTTATCGGCGCGGGCCTTGTGGGCATGGATGCCGCCGGCGCCCTTGTTGAAACCGGTAAGAAACTTACTATTATTGATGTTGCTCCCACGATCATGGCGATCAACCTGGATGATCATGCGGCGGAACCTTACCAAAAAAAATTCGAGGAACACGGCTGTACCTTCCATCTGGGCTGCAAGGTGATGAATACCCGGGGCGACGGCAAGGGCAACATCACGGGCCTTGAACTTGACAACGGAAAGCTGATCCCC
>JAIRXN010000170.1 GCA_031268245.1 Treponema sp.
TTTTTCTCCCGGCTGCTGAGCATGAGGACTATTTCACGTTCCTCCTGTACCGAAACACCAAAAAACTTGACCGGTCCCTCATGAGCCAGGCCCCTGGCACTCAATACCGTACCACCCGAAGCGCCGGCTTCCCTGGCTACGGTCATAAATTCGTCACTGTAGCCCTGGTTTATGATTGAGATGATAAGATCGTTGTGGATCTCCGGTTTTATTGCGGCCATATTAACTCCCTGTTCGCCTTTTCCAATCCTTTCAAGATTCTTTTCGGCGCCGTATTCGGCTTTTATCTTTTCATTTTTCAGAATACTTACCTTAAAAACCCCCAGAATGGGGTTATTGATGGCGGAAAGGGGCACAGTAAAAGCGATCCCCGCCCCGGGACTGTAAAACCCGAGTTTCCGCCTGACTTCCTTGAGCAGAATGGGTATCAGAATATCCTGTTCAAGGCATAAAACCACCGCTTTTTCACCTGTACCAACACCGAGAAGATCCAGAATATCGGAACTGGCAGTGCCCCGGCCCTTGCAGATAAAATGAAAACGCACCTTCTCTTCTACACAGACATCGGAAACTACCTTTGCCTTTACCCAGTCCACAATAAAAATCACAAAACGGAGATCCGGAGGAAGGGATTTTGACGGCTCGGGACCCTTGGGGACAACGGGCTTGAAGGAGAAAGCAGAGCTGATACGGGAAAAAATGCCTTCCAGCGGGGCCATTTTTTTCTTAGCCATTGGTTTTTACCTCGTCATTTTGGGGAATATCATTGACCGATGGTATACCAATTTGAGCCTCAAAATCCTCGTCTGAGGTTGCCGAACCTTCCAAATCGGAAAATATCGTGACAGCTCCTGTCTCTTCGGGACTGAGTTCCCCAATAACGGCTGCCTGCTGGGCAAGTTTGATTGCCTCGGCCTTTTTGGTACGGTACACATAGAGAATACCCATAAGCTGAATTATGATAAGCGGCGTCATGGCAACTATCGCTACGATACCGAAGGCATCGGTCATGAGATCTCCGCCGGAACCCTCACAGACCCCCATGGCAAAGGGCAGCAGGAAGGTGCTGGTCATAGGGCCGGAACACACGCCGCCTGAGTCAAACGCGATGCCGGTAAAAATCGGCGGGACAAAAAAGGTGAGCAGCAGAGCGAACAGATACCCCGGAACGAGGATGTACAAAATGCTGATGTTATAAAGAATACGTACCATGGCGATGCCCAGGGCAAGGGACATTCCGATGGCGAGCGCCTTGTTCATCACCTTTTGGGTGATGGCGCCCTGGGACACATCCTCAACCTGCTTGTTCAAAACGTGCACCGCGGGCTCCGCAGCCACAATGAAGTAGCCTATGACCATGCCGAGGGGGACCAGAATCCACTTGATGGGGGACGCTCCGAGTTCGCTGCCAAAGAGGCTTCCCACGGGGATAAAGCCCACGTCCACCCCGGTAAGGAACACCACCAGCCCTATGAAGGTGTAGACAAAGCCTATGAGCATCCTCCCAACCTGATGCCGGTGAAAGCGCCGGGTAACCAGTTGGAACACGAAGAAGAATGCCAGTATTGCCCCCAGCGCTGTTCCCACATTTTTTATGGTGGCGGGGAAGGCGAAGAAAAAGTGCTCCACCACGTCCCGGTCGGTGTAGTCCGCAATGGCGGCTATCTCCTCCGTGGACAGGCTGTTCGGCGGCACTTCGGTGATGTGCATGGCCGCGCCGAGCAGCAACACCGCCAGTATCGGGCCCACACTGCACAGGGCGACAAAGCCAAAACTGTCGCTTTTGGCGCTTTTATCGCCCCGCAGGGACGCTACGCCGACACACATGGCCAGCATGAACGGAACGGTAATCGGGCCGGTGGTCACGCCTCCCGAATCGAAGGACACCGGGACAAAGGCCGCGTTACCCTGTTTCACCATATAGAAGGCGATGCCGAAGATAATGGCGTAAAAAAACAGCAGGAGGAAGCGCAGCGGCACCCCAACGATCACCCTCAGCACCGCTATCGCCATAAATATGCCGACACCCAGCCCCACGGTTACGATGAGCGTCCAGATGTTCAACGACTTGGCAAGCTGCAGCGCCAGCACCATAAGGTCCGGCTCGGCAATGGTGATAATGAGGCCCATCAAAAAGCTGATCCCAACCGCCACAAGAACTTTCCGCCCCTTGGTAAGCTCCGCGCCTATGCCTTCGCCCATGGGCATCATGGCCATATCCGCGCCAAGGGTAAAGAAACCCATCCCGAGGATAAGGAGGGCAGCCCCTACCAGAAACATGAGTATGGTACCGGCGGGCATGGGAACCAGCGCCACGCTGGCGATGAGGACAATGGCGGTAATAGGCAGTACGGATGCAAATGCCTCCATAATTTTTTCTTTAAGTACTTTGTTCATGGCTGACAAAATTTAGTATAATAAATAGAGCTAGTCCTTTCAACCATTAAAAATACGTATTATAATTTACTAAACTGCTGCTAAAGAAGGAGATAGGCCATGGCTCAACAAGCAGACACCAATAAACGTTTAATTGGAGTAGTAATTCCCGTTGGCGCCCTGCGAAGTAAGGAAAGTCTGGGTATCGGAGAATTCCCCGATCTGGTTGAATTTGCCGGGCTCTGTAAAAAAATGGGAGCGGGGCTTATCCAGCTTCTGCCGGTAAACGATACCGGTTCCGAAAGTTCTCCCTACTTTGCCATTTCCGCCTTTGCCCTCCATCCTGTCTACATCCGTATCGGCGATATAGAAGAAGCGCCTGTATTGAAAGATTTGAAAAAGCGGCTTGTCGAAATGGGAGAAAAATTCGGCAAGGAAACCCGTTTCCCCTTTGAACCTATTTTCCGGGCAAAAATGAAGATCCTCCGGGATATTTTTACTGCGGCAAAAAATGATATTTTCAAAAAAGCCGCTCCGGGCGGCAAGTTGGCTGAATGGATCGAAAAGAATTCCTGGGTAAAGGAGTATGCGGTTTACCGCAGGCTCAAGGATGCCAACGAAGAAAAAAGCTATCAGGAATGGAGCAGCCACAAAAACGTAAACCGGGAGATCATTGAAGGGCTCTGGAAGGATGAAGGGCTGAAGGAAGAACACCTCTTCTGGGTCTGGATACAGGAAGCCCTGGATGCCCAGTTCGGCAGGGCGGCCGCGGCGATAGCGGATATGGGCATCGTTCTTGAGGGAGATCTGCCCATTCTTATCAACGAAGACTCCTGCGATGTCTGGGCCCATCCCGAATACTTCCACCTGGATCTTTCCGCCGGAGCGCCGCCGGACATGTACAGCCCGGAAGGCCAGAACTGGGGTTTCCCCACCTATAACTGGGAAGCCCTGGAAAAGAATAATTACGACTGGTGGAGGAACCGCCTCAAGGTAGCCGAAGGGTATTTCCGGGCATACAGGATAGACCATGTATTGGGTTTCTTCCGTATCTGGACATCCAGCCGCTTTGATACTTCTTCCGCACTGGGCCGCTTTGTCCCCTATGCGCCCATAATAAAAAAAGAACTTGAGGAACTCGGTTTTGATACGTCCAGAATCCGCTGGGTATCCTGTCCCCATATTCCTACCGGAGAGGTCTGGGACGCCGTGAGGAACAACTGGGGCGGAGATCATAGTGAAGAGGATGTGGCGGCCGAAGTGGGTAAAGTTTTCTCTACGGCGCTGGACAGGATAGGGGAGGAGGAACTCTGGCTTTTCAAGGATTCAATCCGGGGCGAAAAGGACATTGCTTCTCTGGGCCTCCACCCGGCAGCACAGGGATTTCTTGTCCATGCCTGGCATAACAGACTTTTCCTGGAATACGAAAAAGGGCATTTCTTCCCCACGTGGTTCTACCGTTTCTCCAGAGCCTATGCCAGCCTTTCGGAAGAAGAACGGAACAAGCTGGAAGTTCTCCTTGAAAAACACAAGATTGATTCGGAAAAAGTGTGGAAAAGAGAAGGCAGGAAACTCCTCATGGTACTGAAAGACTCTTCTTCCATGCTTCCCTGCGCGGAAGATCTGGGGGAAATCCCCGACTGTGTACCCGTAACCCTGGGCAAGCTCAAGATCCTCGGGCTGCGGGTAGTCCGCTGGCACCGGAAATGGAAACTCCCCGGAGAACCCTATATACCTTTTGAAGATTACCCCGAACTCTCTGTCTGTACCCCGGCGGTACATGACAGCTCCACCGTCAGAGAATGGTGGGAACGGGAGGCGGATCAGGAGATCTTCTCCGGTTTCCTGGGTTTCCCTTCCCTGCCCAGAGTATACAACCCCGGTACAGCCAAACTGGTGTTAAGCAAGATTGCCGCCGCCGCTTCCCGTTTCCGGGTCTTCCAGATTCAGGATCTCCTGCACCTGAGCGCCAGATGGTATGCCGAAGATGCCGCTTCCGAAAGGATCAACGTACCGGGAACCTATAATCAGTTCAACTGGACTTACAGACTTCCTACAGGCATCGAAGAGATAGGCAATGACAGCGACTTTATCAATGCCGTTCAGGAATTGGCAAAGATAAAACCGCACGCACATTGAGCGCATTGACGGGTTAATGAACAGGGATAGTCGTATGCAGCCCTTTGGCTTAAGGCATAACATGGTATCATCTCTCTTTTTTATATCCACCCTGCTGGTTTTGCTGGTAGCCATTGTTGTTACGGTTTACATGAATCGTACCGTCAGGATGGTCGAGATTTCTACCCAAAACCATCTCAGGGCATCGGCCGTGGCGGCCTCTTCGCTGCTTGATGCGGAAGAACTGGATCGGTTCCATGCTGCCGAAGATATGGAAAAGCCCGAATGGGAGATCGCCAGGGCCAAGCTTGCCAAATTCGCGGAACAGTATCAGGTTCTGTATGTGTACTACTGGCGGGATTACGGTGACGGGCGGATCCAGTACATTATTGACAATGATACAGACCCTGAAACCATGGCAACGCCGGATATGTTCTATCCTATTGACGATCCTGAAGATCCGGTTACAAGCGCTGCGGTCCCGTATATTCTGGCGGGAAATATCTATACTTCGGATCTGGGGATCTACACCAAATCCTGGGACGGCCTTATCTCCGGCACCGCGCCGGTATTTAACGAAGACGGAACGGTATACTGCGCCGCCGGAGTAGATTTAAGTGACGAAACCATCATCATCCAGCGCCGAAACATGACAATACTCAGAACCGTCCTGATTTGCGCCCTGACACTCTCCCTGTTCGCGGGCGGTGCGGGCATGTGGTTCTACGACCAAAAGGCCCGGCAAAGCGAAAACGCCAATAAGGCCAAAAGCCAGTTTCTTTCCGCCATGAGCCACGAAATCCGTACCCCCATGAACGCTGTCATCGGCATCAGCGAGCTCGTCCTGCGGGAAAACATAAGCCCCAGGGTACAGGGCTATATCGGGCAGATCAAACAGGCGGGAACCAGCCTTCTTGCCATCATTAATGATATTCTGGACTTTTCAAAAATTGAATCGGGAAAAATGGAAATACATTCGGCAAAATATGCCCTCCCTTCGATCCTGAACGATGTGGTAACCATCATCGGAATACGGCTTCATGAAAAATCCCTTGAGTTTAAAGTAGATATTGACAGTTCCCTGCCCTGCCTGCTCTCCGGCGACGAAATACGTATACGTCAAATACTGTTAAACATCCTGAACAACGCGGTTAAATACACAAAAGAAGGGTATATTGAATTCAGGGTCTCGGGCAAAATCACCGGCAAAGAAAGTATCAACATAAAATTTGAAATTTCCGACAGCGGAATCGGAATAAAAGAAGAAGACCTGAAAAAAATATTTGGAGATTTTGTCCGCTTTGATACTGCTAAAAACCGTAATATTGAAGGTACGGGTCTGGGGCTTGCCATTACCTACAACCTCTGCCGGCTCATGGGCGGCAATGTTTCTGTTACATCGGTTTACGGCAAGGGCTCTACCTTTACCGTGGTACTGCCTCAAAAAATTCTTGATGCCAAGCCTATAGGCGGTTCCGGGGGAGAACCCTGGCGTCTCGTCCCGGCGGAGGGCGCCGCCTATGAAAACAATTTACCCAAACAGATTGTTTCGTTTACCGCGCCGGACGCACGGATACTGATTGTAGATGATGTTTCAATCAACCTCCTTGTGGCGGAGGGCCTTCTGGCGCCCTATAAAATGCAGATAGTCTGCTGTACAGGCGGCGCCGAAGCAATATCCCTGATGGAAAAGAATCACTATGATCTGGTTTTAATGGATCACCTGATGCCCGAAATGAACGGCATCGAAACTACCGCCAGAATCCGTGCCCTGGAAGCACAGGCCGCCGACGGCTTTTTTTCAAGAATTCCTGTCGTTGCCCTTACCGCCGATGCCATTGTAGGGATGAAAGAAATGTTCCTGGAAAACGGATTTGATGACTATCTTTCAAAGCCTATTGAGATCTCCGCAATGCATGCAATTATAAAAAAATGGATACCCAAAGAAAAACAAATTGTCGCCGGATAATGGCCGAAGCCCGCCTGTCAAGATCCCGCTAAGCCGTCAACGTAATCGCCGCCGTTTCACCGTCTTTTAATCCCAGCTCATACAGACCGATGAGTTTCGCCATATCTTTATCGGTGCGGCTTACGTTTAAGTCTACAGAGGGGCGGATCAACAGAGTCCGGCCCGCCGCCGCTTCGTCTTCGGCAAAGGCAAGGCTTTGGTTGTACTTTCCCACATAGTTCCCCAGGGCTTCAATAAACCGGGGATATTTACGGTAGAAAAAACGGGCCGGCGGCTGTAGTCCCTTTTTTCTGCGGTAACCTGCCGGGTGGGTAAGGATCACAATGTTTTTCGTAAAGCCTTCGGAAAGGGCCTTTGCCAGGGGAATGGCATCTGAAATACCGCCGTCCAGGAGCTTCCGTCCGCCGTATTCCACTATCCGGGAGACAAAGGGCATGGCTGAGGAAGCCTTCATCACGGAAAGTATATCGGGACTTTTTTCAAAATAGACCGGTTCCCCGGTTTCGCAGTCGGTACAAACCGATACGAAGCGGGCGGGGGAAGCCAAAAATGTTTCAATGTCAAAGGGCACAAGCTTGTCCGGTATATCGTGATAAATAAAATCCAGGCCGAAGTAATCGCCGGTCTTTATGAAGCTGCGGATGGACAAATAGCGCGGATCGTTGCGGTACTTTTTAAGGATATGAAGATTCCGCTCCCTTTGTTTTGATACAAAAGAACAGCTCATACCCGCACCGGCAGAAACGCCGATGATATATGGGAACGCCAGACCATGTTCCAGAAAAGCGTCCAATACGCCGGCAGTATAATTGCCGCGGAGACCGCCTCCTTCAAGAATAAGGGCATGGGGTAGAGTAGGCATAACGATTTTATACTAACACCATTGCATGTTTTCGTGAAGAGATGAGGCTGTTCAAAATATCAGATTTTGGAACAGGCTCAAACGTCCAGATTCGCTACGCTGAGGGCATTCTCCTCGATAAACTCACGGCGGGGGGCGACGAGTTCGCCCATGAGGGTAGAAAAAATGCGTTCCGCTTCCACGGCGTCGTCCAGGTGAACCTGGATGATGTTACGCTGGCCGGGATCCATGGTGGTTACCCAGAGCTGGTCGGGGTTCATTTCGCCCAAGCCCTTGTAGCGTTGGACGCCTACCTTTTCGGGGTCACGGCCGGATTCGAAGAGGAGCCGGTCTTTTTCCGAATCATCGTAGGCATAGAAGGTCTTTTTCTCATAACTTACCTTGTAGAGAGGAGGCATGGCGAGGTACACGTGACCCCGTTCAATAAGTTCTGTCATATAGCGGTAGAAGAAGGTGAGAAGCAGGGTACGAATATGAGATCCGTCCACATCGGCATCGGCCATGATAATGATCTTGTGATAGCGGATTTTATCTACCTTGAATTCGCCGCCGCAACCCGCGCCTATACTGGCGATGATGGGCTGGAGTTTCTCGTTGGTTACCACTTTTTCTATACGGGTTTTTTCTACGTTGAGCATCTTGCCGAAGAGGCTCAATATTGCCTGGTACTGGCGGTTCCGGCCCATTTTGGCGGATCCTCCGGCCGAGTCGCCTTCCACGATAAAAAGCTCGCAGAGGCTGGGGTCTTTTTCGGAGCAGTCTGCAAGTTTACCGGGGAGGCCCGCGGAATCCATGGCGTTTTTGCGGCGGGTAGCGTCCCTGGCCTGGCGGGCTGCGATACGGGCCCTGGCCGCAAGTATGCTCTTTTCCAGGATGGCGGCGATTACATCGGGATGCCGGTCAAAGTAGAGTTCAAGCTGCTCACCGGTCAGGGATTCAACGATGCCTTTGACTTCGCTGTTTCCCAGCTTGCCCTTGGTTTGACCTTCAAACTGGGGGTTGGGTACTTTTACCGAAAGAACTGCGGTAAGACCCTCCCGCACATCGTCACCCGAGAGACTTTCGTCCAGTTTTTTGACCTGTTTGCCCTTTTTAAGACACTCATTCAGAGTACGGGTAAGGGAGGATTTGAAGCCTACAAGGTGGGTTCCCCCGTCTCTGGTATTGATATCGTTGACGAAGGAGTACATGATTTCGTTGAAGCCATCGTTGTACTGGATGGCGCATTCCACCTCTACATCGTCCCTGGTTCCCCCGATGAATATAGGCTCTTTGTAGAGCACGGTTTTGTTCTCGTTGAGATACTCCACAAAGCTCTTTACACCGCCGTCAAACTTGAATTCGTGGGCCTTGGGAGTGGAAAGCCGCTCGTCCCGAATGGTGATTTTAAGGCCCTTGTTGAGGAAAGCCAACTCCCGCAGGCGGTTGGAAAGGGCATCGAAATTGTAGGTGGTACTCTCAAATATTGAAGAATCGGCTCTGAAACGGACTATGGTGCCCCGTCTTTCCGTTGTTCCAATCTCGCCGGCAGGGCCTTCCGGAATACCGATTTTATAGCGCTGGGTATGGATTTTGCCGTCGATGTGGACAAATGTCTCGCACCATTCGGAGAGGGCATTGACCACCGAGACTCCCACGCCGTGGAGGCCGCCCGAAACTTTGTAGCTCTTTTTGTCGAACTTTCCCCCCGCATGAAGCCGGGTCATGACCAGTTCCAGGGCGCTTACATGCTCGGTAGGGTGAATATCGACAGGGATGCCCCGGCCGTTATCCTCTACCCGGACTACGTCGTTCCCCTCCAAGACCACCAGAATATCGTCACAGAAGCCCTGCATGGCCTCATCAATGGAGTTGTCTACGACTTCGAATACCAGATGATGCAGACCATCAATACCGGTCGTCCCAATATACATGCCGGGACGTTTACGAACTGCCTCAAGACCCTTAAGAACCTGAATATTTTGTGCTGAATAAGCGGAATTCACCTTTTCATCTTACCTATCTTGCATAAAAAAGTAAAGTCAACATAAACTGAGACAAAGGAAAGGAAATGCGGCGGCTTGAAGTTTCGCTGCATGATGCACAGGCATTTGTGTACAAACTGTGGATAAATAAGGCGGATATCCTTAAAAAGGATGAGCGGAGAAGGCCCTGGAAAGCTTCTTTCGTAAGTCCTTATTTTTTTCAACGTATTTCTTTGTATTACAAGGAATTAGGTACAGTTTACCAATCAGATGTTAAGGGGTAGAAGTCCGGAATGTCCGGCGTTCTGTCTTTTCTTGTTTACAAGAACGGCAAGGCTTGTGCATAATATGTTAATAACCGGTAGAGGAAGTCATAACATCCCGCCGAGTAGGCCCGGTGTACCGGAAGCTCCGCTATGTAGTCCTTCTCCGGTAAAGGTTTAGAAATGGGTATATCTGAGTATGAAATATTCTGGCAGGAAGCGCTTAAACTGGCCCGGCAGAAAATGGGTGAACAGGCTTTTCCCGTCTGGTTTGATCTTGAATTTCTCTCTTCTGCCGGAGATACCATTACCGTTGCAGTCCCTTCAAACTTTTATCTGGATCGGCTGATTCAGCGCCGGTATCATACCCTGCTTGAAGCCAAGCTTCTGGAATTGACAGGCCGGGAAATTCATCTGGCTTTTGAGGTTATCCCTTCCAAAAAACAGGAAACCGTCCAAAAAGAAGAGACCGAAAGCGATTTGGAGAAGGAAAAAACCAAAATAAAGGCCCCGGCAGAGAAAAAAACCGAAAAAAAATCTAAACATTCCCAACTCCGGGAAGATTATACCTTTGAACGTTATATTGTCGGAGAAAATAATGACTATGCGGTAAGCGTAGCCAAGGCTATCGGGCTTAATCCGGGAACTTCTTACAACCCGTTCCTGATCTACGGGGGTGTCGGCCTGGGCAAAACCCACTTGATGCACGCCATTGGGAGCTTTATCTATCAGAATTCGGATTATAAGATAATATGCATCACTTCCGAAAATTTTCTCAACGAGTTTATCCAGGCGATTGGGGATAAGAATACCTCGGCGGCCTTCAAAAACAAATTCCGTATGACCGATGTTCTTCTCATGGATGACATCCAATTCTTTCAGGATAAGGAACAGGTTCAGGAAGAACTTTTCCATACCTTCAATTCTCTTCTGGAGGCAAAAAAACAGGTCGTCTTTACCTGTGATCGGCCTGTTTCGGAACTGAAAAAGATCCCTGAACGGCTAAAGTCGCGGTTTGAACTCTGCCTCAAGGTGGATCTGCAGCCTCCAAAGTATGAAACCCGTTGTGCTATTCTCAAAAAAAAAGCCGCAGAACGGGGTATAGACATTCCGGATGCCGTAATTGATCTTATCGGCAAGAATATTTCCACCAATATCCGGGATCTTGAGGGGGCCATCAACACCCTGATTCCCTATGCGGAACTGAAAAAGATACCCATAACCCTGGAAATAGCCCAAAATCTGCTGCGGGATATGTTCGCCTCCCCAAAAATGGAGAATCTTTCAATCGATCTTATCCGCCGGATCGTGGCCTCTTATTTTTCCCTTACTCCCAATGATCTCAAAGGGAGGAAAAAAAACAAAAATATCGCTCTGGCGCGGCACATTGCCATGTATATTTCTTATGAAATTGCAGACTATTCCACCACGGAGATAGGCCAGGACTTTGGAGGAAGAGATCATACCACAGTTATGCATTCCTGCAATGTGATACGGGATACCCTTCAGTCCGATCCTACCATGCAGCCGACCATAGATAACCTTAAACGACTGATTCGGGAGGAAAGCGCCAGGCATTAATTGTGGAAAAGGTATTGAAAAGAGGTGGATAAACGAAAGCCGCGTGAACATTGTGGAAAGAAAGAACAATAACAGACCATGTTGTTGGAAAGCTAATTCCTTATAATACAAGGAATTAGATATGTTTTCCACATATACTTCCGCCTACTAATACTACTACTAAATTTATATATATTATATAATAATAACAAGAAAGGACAACCCAAAATAACCAATCCCGGAATGTCCTCAAGGAGAGTGCATAAATGAAGTTTAGCTGCGATAGAAACATATTGCTGAAAGAAATAAACATGGCCCAGGAAATCGTTTCCACGAAGAATGCTATGTCGATCCTGTCCAATATCTATCTGGAGGCAGAAGAAGACAGCCTTGTGATAAAAGCTACGGACACAAAGGTTAGTTTTGAAACCCGGATGCCTGTAATTGTCGGCGAAACAGGAGCTACCACGATACTTGGGGATAAATTCCTGGGGATTCTCAATTCTATTCCTGAAGGGGAACTGGAATTTGAACAGGTTGATACAAAATCGATCATCAAACCAAGTAATAAAAAGATAAAATTTCAGTTGAAGAGTATTTCGTCTGAAAAATTTCCCGAATTTCCCGTTTCTTCCGAAAAATACTTTGAAATACCCGTAAAAGACTTTAAGGATATGATCATACAGACCGTTTTTGCGGTTTCTGATGATGAAACCCGGTATTTTATGAACGGAGTTCATCTGGAGAAGGTTGACGGGAATATTGTCATGGTGGCTACCGATGGACGGCGCCTTGCCTATATCAGTAAACCAATAGGAAATGAAATAAAAGATTTTTCCGGAGTCATTATACCGCCTAAGATACTTACCATTCTGATGAAAAGGACAGGAGATGAGGGACTGGTATCAATTTCGGTCACCGATAAGACGATTTTTATCCGTTTTGGAAGCTATAATCTTTCGTCGGTACTCATTGAAGGCCCTTTCCCCAATTACAAACGGGTGATTCCCGAATCTCAGAACAGTATGTTCATCGTTAATCGGCTTGAAATGCTGGACGCTCTGAGGCGTGTATCCCTTCTTGTGGAGCAGAAATCCCGGCGAATATACCTGGGTCTGGTCTCCGGTTTGGTATCTGTCTATTCTGAAGAAAACGATATTGGCGTTGCACGGGAAGAGATCTCCTGCAAGTATGAGGGTGAAGAGCTATCCATAGCCCTCAATTATCGTTATATAGAGGAACCATTCAAGGTAATGGATGATGAAGAAATCTGTATCCGGTTTACCGATACGACAAAGGCCATAACCATTGTGCCGGTGCCGGAAAAAGACTTCTTTCATATTGTCATGCCGATGCAAAACTGACAAATTGATAATCCGTTCCGTTCAAACCGTCTTTTTTAGGAATTTAACCGATGGCATTACGGATACTCGTGCTAAAGATATTTTTCTGATTGGTGAAAACGGGCAGGGAAAAAGCAATTTTATTGAGGCTGTTTATTATTCCGCCTATGCTTCTTCGTTCCGGGGAGCTGCCGACAGGGAATTGGCCCGTTTTGATGAAAAATCCAACCTTATAAAACCAACCGGACATGAAACGAAGTCTCGCGCCTTCTCTGTCTCCCTTAGTTATGATGATCCTTTGGTAAATCAAGTATTGGTAAAGTATGAAGGAGGAAAAAAGAGCATCCGTATCAATGGGAAAGCCGCAACAGACCGGAAAGAACTGCTCGGCATAGCTCCCTGCATAGTTTTCTGTCATGAAGATATGGAATTTGTAACCGGAAGCCCCGAGAAACGGCGCTGGTTTTTCGATCAGACCTTAAGTTTGATGGATCCTGTGTATCTTGATATGTTCCGCCGTTACCGCCGGGTTCTCAAAGAAAAGAACGCCCTGCTCCGGGAGTGCCGTTTGAGAGGCCAGTATACCCAGGCTGTTCCGGTACTGGATGTGATTGATCCCCAGCTTGTAAGTTACGGTCTTTCCCTGACGGAGAAGCGTGAAGAGGCGGCGGAACAGTTTTCCCGGCTTTTTACCCGCCTTTATGGGGAAGTATCCGGCATAGAAGGGCTGGAAGTACGGTACCAGAGTTCCTGGAAACGGAAGGAAGATGCGGAAAAAATCCTTCTGGAAAAAAGGCAGGCGGAATTTGCGGCGGGCTTGAGTCTTTCGGGCCCCCACCGTGACCGCTACAATTTTTACCGGGCAGGGAACGAATTTACCCGAACCGCTTCCACCGGGCAGCGCCGACTTTTGGCCTTGCTTCTCCGTTCCGCCCAGGCTAAAATTTACCGGGAGGCGGCAGGGAAAGACCCGGTTCTGCTTCTGGATGATGTACTGCTGGAGATGGATGGGGAAAAACGCAGGCGTTTTTTGGCTGTTCTTCCTTCCTATTCCCAGGCCTTCTACACTTTCCTGCCCGAAGAGCCCTATCAGGCCTACAAAAAGGATGACATCCTGATATACCGCCTTGCAGAGGGCTCTCTGGAGCCGGTATGATGGATATATAATGAGAAAGGTCGGAGACATAATCAAGGCCATGATTGGCCCTGAACTGGCCGAAACAGTGCGGGGATATTCTGATTTTTTCAAATCCTGGGAAGATATTACCGAAAAAAACCATATTGCCGCGGCGGGTTTCCATTCACGGATAAAGGAATTTGAAAGAGGCGTGGTGCTTATTGAGACGGAGCACCCCGGCTGGATTCAGCTTTTACAGACCAAAGAACGGAAACTGCTCTACGATTTTCAACGGCGTTTCCCCGAAAAAGGAGTTACCGGTATTGCCTTTTTTCTTGCCAAAGAACGGGGAGAAACCGGAATTACCGGGCTTGAGACGCCTGTTCTACCGGGCCCGGAGCCGTCTGAAGAAACGGAAGAAAAGATCGACGGCAAAATCTCGTGGGACAAGATCCATGATGAAGGGCTCAAGGCAACGTTGCGGCGGCTTGAAAAGGCGATAGCCGCGCAAAACCATGCGGCCGGAACCGAAGATCTGCCGTGACATCCCTTTACGAGCATTGTAATCTCTGCCCCCGCCGATGCGGTGTGAACCGTTTGAGAGGGGAACGGGGCTACTGCAGGGAGACCGCTGCCCTGCGTTTGGCATGCGCCTCCATACACCGGGGAGAGGAACCTCCCGTTACCGGGCAAGGAGGCTCCGGAACTATCTTTGTAAGCGGTTGTAATCTGGGCTGTACCTTCTGTCAGAACTGGCAGATTTCACGGTATGCGGACGCAGAGACCATGGGACGGGAAGTTTCATCCGAAGAATTTGCCGCTATCTGTATTGCCCTTGAGGAAAAGGGAGCGGAAAATATCAATATTGTTACCGGGAGTCATACAATTCCTGCAATTGCCGAAGGCATTGACCGCGCCAGAGAGCGGGGTTTGAAGATACCGGTACTCTGGAACAGTTCCGCCTATGAAACCGGGGAAGCCCTGGAAATACTCAGCACAAAGGTAGACGCCTGGCTTCCCGACCTTAAAACCCTCGATCCTGCGCTGGCTTCCCGGTATTTCAATGCCGCGGATTACCCGGAAAGGGCAAAGGCTGCAATACTGAAGATGCTTTCCTTTCCCTATTCGTTTATTATTGTCCGTCACCTTATATTGCCCGGTCATCTGGAATCCACCAGGGAGGTGCTGCAATGGCTTGCTCATCTGAACCTGTTCAAAAACACCAAAAACAGGGCAATGGTTTCGATTATGACACAGTTTACACCAGTCAATGTTACAGACTTGCGTATGCCGTATATGCGTTATGTAACCCAGGAGGAGTATGAACAGGTATTGGACTGGCTCGGTGAATTAGGTATTGAAGAAGGCTACTGTCAGGAACCGGTAAGAAACAGCGGCTGGCTGCCGGATTTTGGGAGAAGGAATCCGTTTAGCGCCCGTGGGGACGATGCTTCTGAACTTTCTTCCCCTGTGTGGCACTGGGAAGATACATGATCTTGTCCCAAAATTCGAGTACGTTTTGGAACAGCCTCACATAACAAAAAGCGGATCTAAATTTTTGCATTTTTCCAGGATATGAGAACATAATTTGATCAATAGGTGGTATACTGAACCAGATGTACACACGGGAATTTCAGGAAAGCAGGCCGAGTCCGATTGATAAAGGCGTCCCTCTTTTTGGCGCCTGGACAGGCGCTTTTCAGGGGGTGGATCTCCTGGATATTCAGAAGCCTTACGGGTTTCCTTTTCCGCGCTGGGTACGGGATCTCAGGATAAAAGAATGGGAAACTTTTATTATCCAGGATGAGCGTTTTTTGATGGAGGCGCTCTTTTCCAATCTAAAAGTTTACCGGATGGCCCAGGTTCTTCTGTATGATAAAACTTCGGGGAAGAAGCTTCAGTTTATAAAGACCATCCCTTTTTCGGGCTGGCAGTTGCCGAAAGGGCTTGCCAATGCGGCAGTAGATTCCCATTCCTGGGGTTTTTTCTTCCGTATCCATGACTGGCTTGATGCGGATACAATTAAGCTGGATCTGAATATTGAGGCAAGCAGTAAGAGGCCTTCTTTTACCGCTCATGCGGAATTTGATGTAAGCGCCCAGAAGACCAGCGCCATGTCTGTATGTTTGCCCTTTTCCGGGCGGAGATGCATGTATGCTTTTAAGACACTGGCGGCAGTACGGGGGGATCTGGTTTTTGGCGGAGAGCATCATTTTTTGGATCCCGGAAAAACCAGCGGGATTTTTGCCGATTTTAAGGGTTTTTTTCCCTACCGGATGCAGGCAAACTGGTGTAACGGTTTCGGTCTGGACGAGAAAGGCCGCCGTTTTGGCTTCAGTCTGGCGGAAAACCAGACCAGGGAAGCCTACAAAAATAACGAGAATGTCTTGTGGCTTGATGACGGACTTAACCCGCTTCCGCCGGTAAAGATCACCATGCCTGAAGGCATTGGTTCCGACTGGATTATACAGGACATGGAGGGCATGGTGGATCTGGTGTTTAGCCCGAAAGAAGCGGTGCGCAACAGCCGGAATCTGTTGTTTATCAACTCTGAATACATAACCCCGTTGGGGTATTATAATGGGGTATTGGTAAGTTCCGGAGGGGAAGAGATTCAGGTTAAAAACCTCTGGAGTACGGGGGAGCAGCTCTATCTGCGTATATAGAAATGGCAAAGGATAATAAAGCAATTTATGCGCCCGGAGAATTGGCCCAGGTGCGGGGAAAATTGGGAGTGGATGAGTCGGAAGCCAAGCGCATGGCCCGGATCCTGGGCGGTGAAGTAGGCTACGAACGGGCCGCAGAACAGGCCAAACCCAGGCCGCACCGGGTCAGGCATGAAACAGTAGAAGTGGTCGTCGGAAACAAAGGCGGCAGATCCCGCGGCGATGACCGGAGCAGGTCGAGAAGAACGATCGAACTGCCGGCAGGCGAAACCGGGGCGCAGGCAAAACAGCCCCGCAGGCGTGAATCGCATTCCGATGACGATCCGGCTGTTCCGGTAAAGCCGAATTATTTTGACCGGCTCAAGATGGATCGTTTTGCGGGGCAGCCCGAATTTGAAATAAAGTCTGCAGGCCAGGTATTGAATTCCATGCTGACTGTTTTTGGGGAAGCCCCTGATTATGTAAGCCCGTTTTTTATAAACAAGCGTTTTCCTGAGTACTACAAGCGTATTGAACAACTGGTTACCTGTACCCGCACCCTTTTTCCCCGGAATAACATGAAGAGGAATGAAAAATTAAGGCGTACCAGTCCCTTTGTATATGCCGTTCTGGATACAATTCGTCAGTGGAACATTGAAAAGATTGCTTCCGATTTTTCCAAGATCCAGTCCCACCCCCGAAACGCAAAGATGATTGAGTTTGCAGATATCCTCAGGGCAATCTACAGACCGCTTTTTGTTTTGGAACTCCTTGATATCGAAGCCCATCTAAAGGGGGCTTACAAACTTCTCTACAAGCTGCTCTATATTGAAAACCCCATGGATGCCAAAGAAAAGTATCAGGATCTTATCCGTAATTCTCTGGTTTCCTTTGGTAATATACGCCGGGAGATCCATTACCTTCTCTACCCGATGCTTTTGAAACTTCTCTCCAGCCGGTATATCTCTTATGAACGGTTTTTTGTGGAACGGAAAAACCGTTTTTTGGCCTTCATCGGCGCCCAGGAAACAGACCGGATTGATCCGGCCAGTATGGCTTTCTCCGAGATAGATGGGGGAGAAAAAGCCGAAGAGGCGGAGGAAGTGTCCGAAGCGGAGGGGAATGGAACCGCTCAAAATTCGGAGGAAGGCGAAAATGAAGAGGATGAAGATCCGGATGATCCCGAGGTAATCGAGAGAAATGCAAAGAAGAAGGCCCTGGAAGCGGAAAAAAAGGCTCTGAACCGGGGTCTCGCCACACTGGAAGCCCTCTTTCCCAAGGCAGGCTGGGATCGGCTTTCTTCGTTTCCGGATCTCTATCCCTACTTTACCGACATGTTCGGCCTGAAAAAAGGCTATGAGCTGATTGCCCCCACAGATCCTCTCCAGCAGGCAGCGATTCTCCTCAGGGTGCTGGAAGAACTCTTCTTTGCGCTCCGTTATGTTACCTTCGGAGTGATAGCGGGATCGGATGGGCAGCCGGTTACGGTTGAAGATTATCTTAATCCGATTATCAACAACTGGCGCAGTTATATTGACCAGAGTTTTGTAAAAGAGTATCTGCCGCGCTTAACGGAATACTGTAATATTCTGGAAAACACCGCCGATTCCCACAATTCCAACTATGTCAAACGGCTTATCAACGAACTGCACTGGGCCAAGCGGATCTATTTTCTGCCTTACTATAAATTCGAATCAATCATGGCCAGCCCTTTCCAGAAAAATGCGATTAATCCCCTGTATCCGGAGATACGCATTTTAAGAAAATATCTAACCGCGGTAGCCGCAGGGATAGAACAGGGGAACAAACAGGGAGGAGCCGAGGCCATGGCTCCCTGCGACGGTATCGATAATCCCTGGGAGCCGTACAACTTTGAAGTTCCCAATCCTCTTTCCCGCCGTTTGGATGCCCTGCTGGCTCCCAGGAAACGGAACAATGCCGCTCTGATTTTCTTTACCCTGGCTGTGAGTACCGTTCTGGATCACCTGGTGAATAATGATTCCAGTTGGGCCTATGAGAACCGTCCGGGGCCTCTCTTCCGCAGTCTCAACGGCGAAGGAATCATGCCCCTCTTCGGCGTGGATACCAAGATCGATGCGGATGTAATCTTCAAGCAAGAAATGCGAAAGAAAACAAAACAGCCGGAGAACGGAATTCCGGAAGACAGCTAGCAGAAGGCAACAAACTGCCGGTATTTGCTCAGGTCAGCTTAACTCACGAAGACGTTTCAAGGCATCAGGTTTTCTGTGGAAGATCAGGTCTTCAATGGTTTCCCTCAGGCCCGTTTCGATTTCA
This sequence comes from Treponema sp., assembly GCA_031268245.1. Taxonomy (GTDB): domain Bacteria; phylum Spirochaetota; class Spirochaetia; order Treponematales; family Breznakiellaceae; genus JAIRNJ01. The sequence goes on from JAIRXN010000170.1 coordinate 18,513, forward strand.
TCGTAGGGACAGAGGCTTTTGGGATCGACGATTGCCATACTGAGTCCCGCCTCTCCCGCATGTTTGAGAAACACACCATGTATGGCGTTTCTGACAGTATCGTTACCAGGGAAGCCGGACGAGAGCTTTGAAACGTTCCCCAAAATTTGCACTTTCGGACAGTTTTTCCGTATCCATTCAGAGCAGCGGATAAAATTCAACGCAGAGGAGGCCTCTTCTTCTCTTTCCGAAGAAAGAGGGAATACCAGGGGGTCAATAATAATGTCTTCCGGGGGGGAAGCCGAAAAAGCAAGAAGTTTGTAACTCTGTTCCGCAACAGCGATCTTGCGTTCAAGCGAAACCGCCTCTCCCTGTTCATCGATCAGCGTTACTGCTACTGCCGCCCCATAGCGCCCCGCAAGACGGGCCTTGCGCAGAAATTCTGCCTTGCCGTCTTTAAGATTGAGGGATGCAGCTACAGGTTTACCCTGAAGACATTTGAGGGCTTTTTCGATAACATCAAAATCCGTACCGCCGATCATGAAGGGGACGGCGGCGACAGCCTGGAAACACTGAGCCAGATTGATGAAAGATCTTATTGCCTCTCCCGCACCGTCAAAGCCCGTACTATCCATGCACACATTGATGATCGAGGCGCCGTTTTCAATCATGTCCTGCGCCGTTTCTATCGCATCATCGTAGTTTCCTTCCCTGATGAAGCCAAAAAACTCATTATGCCCGGCATCGTTAGTCTGTCCGCCGATAATGACAGGGCCCTGTGTTTTTCCCGGTTTTAGCAATTTCAGGCCGGAAAGCAATATCTCCTGCGGGGCAGACGGTATGAGCCGGGGCTTGTACTGCGCCGCCTTTTCCGCGATACGGGCAATATGCGCGGGAGTAGTACCGCAGCAACCCCCGATGATATTCACCAAGCCTTCCTTGAAATAGTCTTCAATCTTTGAAGCCATGGATTCCGGGTCTTCGTCATAGTTGCCTTCCTGGTTGGGCAGGCCCGCATTCGGGTAGGCGCACGAGAGACAGGGTACAAGGTCCGACAGGATCTTCAATGGCTCCTTTAGTTTTTCTGCGCCAAAGGAGCAGTTGAGGCCGATGGAGAGGGGCCTGACATGCAGCACCGATGCGGCAAAAGCGTCTATCTTTTGTCCCGAAAGGATGCGGCAATTTTCATCATACACGGTAGCGGAAATCATTACCGGAATATCTTCATTCCGCTCTTCACAGAGGCGGCTGATGGCAAAGAGGGCGGCTTTGGCATTGAGGGTGTCAAAGATGGTTTCCAGAAGAAGAATATCGGCGCCGCCGTCCAGAAGGCCGCGGGCATTGTCATAGCAGGCTTCGGCAAGTTCATCCCAATAGATATTCCGTTTGGACAGATCTTCCATATCGTTGGAAATACTGGCGCTTTTCGCCGTAGGACCTATACTGCCTGCAACAAAACGGGGTTTCCGGGGTGTAGAAAATGCATCCGCCGCTTTTCTTGCCAGCGCAGCCGCCGCCCGGCTTATTTCCCAGGTCATGTCTGCAAGACCATAGTCTGCCAGGGATACGGCGGTGGAATTAAAGCTGCAGGTTTCGATGATGTCCGCGCCCGCCTGCAGATAGTCCCTGTGAATTCTGCTGATAAGTTCCGGTTTGGAGAGACAGAGAATATCATTGCAGCCCTTGAGGGCAATGGGATGCCCGGCAAAACGCCCGTTTCCGGAACCGTTCATGCCGCGGAAATCTTCCTCGCTTAGATGTTCCGCCTGAATGAGGGAACCCATTGCCCCGTCGAGGATCAGTATTCGTTCTTTGGCTATTGCATTGATTTTTTCCCGAATATTCATACGGAAATACTAGCAAAAGACGGTATTCTTGTGAATACTCAAAAACCCGGCTGGTTTTGGAACAGCCGTCTTTCATAGCTATTTCTTTTTTTCACCAAATTTATTACGAATGAAACATAAAAATTTTATTTTAACAAATACCTTGCGCCCTTGTTTGCTCCGTGATATATTAGATTATGTCTCAGTCGGAGTTTATTGTCTGGCAGCGAAATTATTCGGTCGACAACAAGGAAATTGACTCTCAGCATAAAGAGTTGATGAATTTCGTGAATGATGTCATTGGGCACAGTACAGGGGATAGAAAGGCAGAGTTTGATTACTTTTCTCTGGCCATAAAGCCGGGGATTAATTTTTTGCAAAAGCACTTTGATACCGAACAGGCCGTTATGTTGGCGCAGAATTACGAAGGGTATCAAGGTCATAAAACCGAGCATGACAAGATGATCGAAAACCTTACCAGGATCAGTGACGATATTCTGGCAGGCAGGCAGGTCCTGAATCTGCTGGAAATAGCCCTGTTTATCCGGGACTGGTTTTTGAACCATATCCAGGAATTTGATCAAAAGGCAAAGGATTGTTTTAAGTACAGCTAGGAAGCGCCGATTAGCCACATTTAATCAGCGCTGCTAGCCGTCTGTTGTACCTGTGGTTTTTTGCGTTACTTTGTGCCGTAAAGAACTGCGATTTTTGGAGGTTTTACGCGCAAAGCGCAACAAACTGCCGGTATGCGGAAGCTGGTAATCGGTTCGGAAAATGCGGAATTTCAAATCATACAATCTCTCAAATTGAACCGTTCAAAACGGAATAAGAAACGTGAAATTTTTGTTGAAGGCACCGAATGCATCAAGCAGGCCCTAAAGGCGGATCTCGAAATTACACGTATCCTCATGGCGGATATAAACAGAGTATCGGATTGGGCTGCCGGTGTAATACGGACACATGAACAGGCAAAAATAATAGAGATGCCTCCGCAGTTATATGCGCTTCTCTCCGATCGGACAAATCCTTCGGAATTGTTGATAACGGCAAGGGTAAAAACAGAAAAACTGAACGGGCTTAATTTACCCGAATGTCCATTTATAGTAGTCTTTGACAGACCGGGTGATTTCGGCAATTTGGGGTCGATAGTGCGTTCTGCAAATGCGTTCAACGTTGATGCGATTTTTATTACAGGCCATGGGATTGATGTCTATGAACCCAAGGTAATCCGGGCAAGCCTGGGAAGCGTTTTTCACACCAGGATAGTTTATATTGAATCCACGCAGGCGCTGGATGAGTTTATAAAAAAAGAAAAAGAAAGGACTAACATGCTGGTTATTGGAACAGATTCCGGGGGATGCGTCTCCATAAAACATGAAAGATTGAAAAAACCGGTAATGATAATTGTGGGAAATGAAGCGAAGGGGATGAGTGTTCACCTGAAAGATATATGTGATGAAGTTGTACAGATTCCCATTTCCGGCAGTGTTAATTCGCTGAATGCGGCATGCGCTGCGTCAATAGTAATGTGGGAAATATATAGAAACAGTTAGGGCAGCACTGATTAAATGACGCTACTCAGCGTTGCCCTGCCGCCCGGCTTTTCGTACTCTTCAAGATTCTGTGCCGGTAATTTTGAACACGCCTCACAATTCCTTTACAAAGAAGCTTAAAGCCTGAATACCCAGCATAACAACCGCGGTAACGATAATTCCGGCGGTAGAGACTCCGATGATTACCGCCAGCATGGTACGCCTCTTGCTGATACCAAGCACCCAGGCGCCCAGGGTTCCCGTCCATGCGCCGGTAAACGGCAGGGGAATGGCGACAAAGACCGCAATGCCGGCCCAGCCCCATTTTTCAACTCCCTTTGAAAGTTTATTCCGGGCGCGGTTAATAAAGCGGTCAAACAGGTTTTCGTACCATTTCATTTTAAGAAAAAGTTTATGAAGGGTTGAAAGGAAGATCCAACAGACCGGCGCTACCAGGGCATTGAGGATGACGCAATATATATAGGCCAGATACCAGGGTATACCGTTGGCAACGGCAAATGGAATTCCGCCCCTCAGTTCCGAGATAGGCAAAAATGAAAGAAACGCAGTCCAAGCAAGAACGGTAATGGCGCTCATATAGATTTCCCCTTTTCAATTATCAATTCCCAGAATCCTACACCAAGCCATGTATTCAGTTTGAATCCTATCTCTTTGAATTCGGCAATTTTTGTAAAACCAAATTTTTCGTGGAGCGCAATACTCCTGTCGTTAGGTATGGTTATTCCCGCGACCACCGCATGGACGGAAGTTTTCTTTACCTCATCAAGAAGCCGTTCCAGAAGAGCGGTACCGATTCCCCTGCCCAAAAAATCTTTATGCACATAGATGGAATCTTCTGCGGAAAAACGGTAACCTGCCCTTTCCTTCCATCTCTGTACATAGGCGTAACCGGCAAGCCTGGTATCTTCTTCAAAGACAAGCCATGGATAAGCGGAGACGGCATTCAGAATACGGTTTTCCATTTCGGTAACGCTTATCTTTTCTTCTTCAAATGTGACAGCCGTATTTTCAACATAGTAATTGTAGATGGCACAGATGGCTTCGGCATCCGCGGGGTTGACCGGACGAATCATTACTACGAGTATACACTAAGACGGAAAAATATGCTAGGCTTGAACAAAGGAGCCTGTATGCGGAACATGAGAAGGAAAGACCGGGAAACGTCCCGGGAATTTGCCCTTGAGGTGACGGATAAATGTCTTTTTGCCAGTCTTGCCACGGTGAATGATGACGGAAGTCCCTACAGCGTTGCGCTTTCTCCTGTCCGGGAGGGCGATTGGTTCTATATTCACGGCGCTCTTGAGGGACACAAGATTGACAACATGCGCCGCGAGAGGCGGGTTTGTCTTTCCTTTGTGTCAAGGGTGGAAGTGGTACAGGAAAAGAATACGGTAAGCTACGATTCGGCTGTTGTGTTTGGGACTGCGGAAGAAGTGACCGGTTCGAATGAGAAAATCCACGCCCTTCGTCTTATCTGTGAGCGCTATGCGCCGCGTAACATACACAATTTTGATGTTGAAATCAACAAGGGACTGGAGCATACCGCTATCTGGAAGATTCATATAGACGGAATAAGCGGAAAAACACATTAGGCATGCGGAACAAGCTTACTCCGCTATGTTTTCCGGCGGTTTTCTGTTGATGCGGTATTTCTGCGGCGGTAACGTATAAACGAAAATTTTTCATGATCTTCCCGTTCTTCTTCTTCCCAGAGAGAGGAGTCGAATTCCGGAAAAAATGCGTCCCCCTCATATTCGGCACGAATCAGGGTAAGTTCAATGGAATCCGCATATTCCATGGCTTCCCGGTAGATCATTCCGCCGCCGCAAATATATACTTTTGCGGAATCCCTGCAATGTTCAAGCGCTTCTTCGAGGGATGGAAATACTGCCGCTTCGCTGTCCTGGGCCAGGGATTTGGAAACAACAATGTTGGGCCTTCCGGGCAGGGGCTTTTTCGGCAGGCTTTCCCAGGTTTTCCGCCCCATGATGCAGGGCCAGCCCCTGGTAAGCTCCCGGAAATGCTTCATGTCTTCGCTGATTGACCAGGGCAGGCGACTGTCCCTGCCGATGATCCGGTTTTTTGCCATAGCGGCAATAATGATGATTTCGCTCATACCGCAATATCAAACTTGATTGCAGGGAAGGGATCGTATCCTTCGACAACAGAATCCGTGTACTGCCAATCGAATACGGACGAGAAATTTTCCGTACGGAGGGAGGGAAGCGGCCTGGGTTCCCGTTCAAGCTGAATCCCGAGGGCCTCAACATGGTTTACATAGATATGGGTGTCCCCCAGAAAACCGGTGAGCTTTCCTTCATCAAGCCCGGCTTCCCTGGCCAAAAGATGGAGCAGCAGGGCATAACTTGCAATGTTAAAGGGAAGCCCCAGGGCTACATCCACGGAACGCTGGTTCCAGAGCAGATTGAGCCTCGTACCAATGACAATGAGCTGAAAACTGTAGTGGCAGGGCGGAAGGGCCATGTGTTTGAGATCCGGGGGATTCCAGGCCGAAATAATTATTCTTCTTGAATCGGAATCTTTTTTCAGTAATTCTACTGCTTCCCGGAGCTGGTCTATTCCCTTTCCCGCGGCGTCACTGTCAAATCCTTCATAGCGGGCGCCGAAATGCCGCCACTGCCATCCGTAAATTGGCCCCAGATCCCGCTGGGCCATCATCCGTTTTTGGGTTTCGTCATCCATATTGTAGGGAACAAGGCCGGGGCTGCACCATTCATCCCAGATATGGTTCTTTCTTTCTTTAAGCCATTCCTTGTCCGTGATGCCCCTTATAAAAAATTCCAGTTCCGAAGCCACCAGGCGGAAGGGCACTTTCTTGGTGGTGAGCAGGGGAAAGCCCAAAGCCATGTCGTGCTCAAACATCGTGCCGGAAATACTCAAGGCATCCATACCGGTACGGTTATGCTTCCGGTATCCTTCGGCAAGAATTTTTTTTACAATATCCAGATATGCCTTCATTCAATTATCCGCCCAAAGTCCCCGCTTCTGTCCGCGCGCTTCTTTTTCCAGTTCCCGGAATTCTTCCATGAACTGAAAGGTAAAACGGGTGTAGGCATGGGCATAGCCTTCCCGGATAAGGGCGGCATTGTGGCAGACACCGTCTTCGGTATAAATATAACAGAGAATTCTGCCATAACGATCCCGGAGATCCCAATCAAAGGCAAGCAGCACATTCTTTCCTAAAAGCCGGGCCTTGGTAAAATCGCCGGCCTCCCTTCCGAACATTTCGACAGGCCGGCTGGGATGTACCGTCTCCGGGGTATCCACTCCCAGCATGCGGATAGTTTCCACGGCGCTCAGAGCTTCCGGAGGATTCCTAATCCGTACCCGTACCGTATCTCCGTCCACATGGGCAACTACTTCCGCCCTGAGCATCCGGGAAAGGTCGGCGCCGGAACTTGATACAAGCCGCGCCGTATTGACCCGGTAAAGCGGCCCTGAATCCACATCCCCGTATTCAGCGGAATCCGGAGAGGCCGGAGGAGGTTTGCATATTGAACAGGGCCCGTATCCGGATTTTACCGCATCGCCAAGACTAATGGCTATCTTTGATCTACGGAGAGATGAACAGTTTTCCAGGTGATACTTCTTCCCCGAGGCCGTAACATAGACTTTTTGTTCCGCGGCGTTCTCTCCGCCGGCGCAGTTGAGTAAGGGGAGCAGGCAGAGAATAAAAACCGGAATTAGCCGGTTCAAACGTCTTTCCGGGCTCTGGGCGCAATGTATTGCCGCATGCATTGTTAAATTATACCAAAATACCGTTATTGAAGCAAATGGGATATTTATTTTTCCATCAGCAAATCTTGCCGGCTTCATTAATTTGCAGCATACTTTGTTACATGGAAAAAATAGCCGAAAGGGCCAGGATCATCAGGATTGCCTCTTTAACGGCTCTCTTTGGAAACGCAGTGCTGGCCTTTGTCAAGATTGCCGCAGGTTTCCTG
>JAIRXN010000194.1 GCA_031268245.1 Treponema sp.
TGACGTGGGCTACCTCGGCTCCTATGTGGCTACCGGTCTTACTACCGGCAAGATCACCGGCAAGCAAGGGGAAACATTCTCCGCGGGACGGCTGGGCGAATATACCATTTCCCAGGCCCCCGACGGCGGCACCGAAGTTCTGCTTGGCCCGCCCTTCAAGTTTGACAAAGCCAATATCAGTGACTGGAAGAGCGTGTATTAATCGCAGGGGGAAACCGCGCAGGCAGCTTTGAGGACATAAAGAAAGCGGTTTCCCGGGAGCCTGTTTTAAGACCGGCAGGGTTTTGAAACAGGCTCGTTTTTTGTTCTTTGGAATTGTTTTCGGCCTGCTTAGCCGCACCGGCCCCTTTTCGGCTAGATTAATTTTGAGGCAATGCGCCGTGCGCCGTCTTGAATTTCCCGTTTTTTCAGTATATCTTGAAGGTATCTTATTACCAAGAGAGGTGGGATCATGGCGTACAAAGTAAGTGATGAATGCGTTAATTGCGGCTCCTGCGACAGTGAGTGTCCGGTGGAAGCGATTTCCGAAAAAGACGGGAAACGCTTTATTGAGGCTGATAAGTGTCAGGACTGCGGGGCCTGTGCTTTAGTGTGTCCTACTGAAGCGATATCTCAGGCTTGAGTTCCTGTCAGAGTTAAGGGAATGTGCTTGACAAAGAAGAGGCAGGGGGCAGTCCTTGCCTTTTTTTTGTTCACCCTGGTTTCCGAAGTATTTCCCGAAGAAGCATACCTCCTTATCAAACAGTTGAATCAGGCAGACGAAGGTTTCAAACAGTATATCCAGGAGGTGGAACAGAACCGCCGCCGGCTTTTTAACCGGGGGCGTATTTTAGAAGAAGAATCCATTGGCGGTTTTCTTACGATCTATCGCTATCTGCCTTCCGCGGAGGATGATATTTTCTCCCTTGCCGGCCGCTGTAATATCCCGTATTCGAGTCTGGCAAGTCTTAACCGCATAAGCCACCCCTCTTCTTTCGGACAGGAAGCCCTCCTGCTCCCCACGGCGCCCGGTATTTTTGCGCCGGAAAAACCTGAAACGGACTTTGAACGGCTCCTTGTCTCGGCGCGGGGAGGCGATATCCCCGGAGAGAGGCTTTGGATCAGGGAAGGGAGTCAAAGCCGCCCCTACATCTTCTATCCGGGGGATGACTTTAGCCAAACCGAGCGGATCTTCTTTCTCAATTCCGGTTTCCACTTTCCCCTGCGGGACTACCGGATCTCAAGCCTCTACGGGGTCAGGCGGAATCCGGTAACGGGGAAGATACGTTTTCACCAGGGGCTTGATCTGGCGGCTCCGGAAGGCTCGCCGGTTTATGCCTGCGCCGCCGGCACTGTAACCGAAACCGGAGAAGACCCGGTATACGGCAATTTTATCATCGTAAAACACGGAGATAACTGGGCCAGCCTCTACGGCCACCTCTCCAAAATTGAAACCTCCTTGCGAAGTGAGCTTCGATCCGGTACCCTTATAGGCAGGGTGGGATCAACAGGGCAATCTACAGGACCCCATCTTCATTTTGAATTACGGCGGAACGGCCGGGCGGAAGATCCCGGAAGGCTCTTATTCCGTTCCCTCCCGTAAACCGGCCGGGACAAGAGGCGTTCATTGAAGCGTTGTTATGTTTTTATAATGCTTTTCTTCTTTTCTCTCAGGATAGAAGCGGAACCTCTCCGGGTCATTATCCGGGGGAATTTGCCGGTTTCTCTGGAAAATACCGTAAAGACCTCTCTTTCCCTCAGCTATAACTCTTCGGTATTGGTCTCCCTGGGGGAGGATACCCGGTTTTTCAGGGGAGTGGAGTTGGAACTCGGCGCCCCATCGGCATGGCTTTTCTATCAGGGCAGCCTTGCCATTGCCATGTACAGTAACCTGGATCATATTCCCGAAGCCGGCGTAGCGGATCTGGATGCGAAACGCATCGTTTTTGAACCCCTGCCTGCCAAGATCCAGTCGGTTTACCAGATTCCCCTGCGGCAAAACCACGATTTACGGAATTCTCCCTATGTTTCCGTGCCGGCCGGGGTGATTCCGGCGACCTCCTTCCCCCTTCTGATACGGCTCATGCCGGTGATCAAGGGCATGAATGAAGAACTGGAAACGATGAATTTCCAGCTTTCCGCCAAACCGATCCTCGGCGATGAAGGGATCGTAACGCTCAGTTTCCAGCGGCCCGAACAGCTTCCCGGCAAACCCTTTACGGTGCTCATCGACGATGTGATGATAGAAAATCCGGCTGAAGGCCGCTTCCTCAAGGAAGGGGAACATCATCTGGTGATTCTTTCGGATGACTACCGGAACGAAAACCGCCGTTTTATCATCGAACGGGCTAAAGTACTGGAACTGAGCATAGAACTGAAGGATCCAACCCCGGTTATCTACTTTGAAGCCCCGGAAAATGCACGGATCTTCCTGAATAATGAAGCGGTGCTCAACAAGACGGCCCCGCGCCTCCTGGAACCGGGAACTCACGAAGTACAGTTCCGCATCGGGGACTATGGAATTTTCAAAACGCTCCAGGTCGAGAAGGGAAAAATCTATAAAGTCTCCATGGAAGTTGATGTTTCGGTTAGCGAGGAATGAGCGGGCGTGTTCCGCAAGTATGATCCTGCCGGTTCCCGGAACTGTCTCAAATTGTATTTTTTTCCAAAAAAGTGAACGAATTTATTTCAGAATTTTGAAAAAGTGTGCGATAATATATATGTCGGACCTATAGTTCCCCTCCCAAATCACTATATTTCCGATATGCCTCAAGGGCATGGCCGGTGGTTTCCACCGGCCTTTTTTATGTCTTGACAGGAGGAGCGCAAGTTCTTAGGCTGATATTATGGGTATTCATGGGGGGGATTCCCTCATAACCGGTATGATTATCCGCATCATGGCGGTTTTTACGATCGTCATCGCCGTAGGCATAGGTATCGCCCTGGGGCTTTCCATGGCCGAAACGGTGAATATCAAAAATCAGGAAAACTTTGTCGAATTTGCCCCTGCCCTTCCCACCCGTATCGTGGACATCAATGGGGATCTGATAACCGAATTCTCAGCGGACGAAAAGCGGGAACTGGTTTCCCTTAACGAACTTCCCCGGCATCTCATCAACGCGGTGCTGGCCCGGGAAGATCCGGACTTCTACAACCACAAGGGTTTCAGCATCCGGGGCATAAGCCGTGCCTTTGTGGGGCAGATCATCGGCCGCAACATGGGAGGCGGTTCCACCATAACCCAGCAGGTGGCGGGCACGCTTTACACCGACCGGAGCGAAAAAACCATCAGCCGGAAGATCAGGGAACTCTGGTGGGCTTTCCAGATGGAAAGACGCTATACCAAGAACGAGATTCTCGAAATTTACCTTAATTATATGTATATGGGCCCCGGCACCTATGGAGTTGAAGCGGCAAGTAAATTCTTCTTTGGGCACAGTGCACGGGATATTACCCTGGCCGAATCGGCGCTCCTGGTGATTCAGCTTTCAAGTCCTTCCCGCTACAATCCTCTGGATAACCCCAACATTGCCCGGGACAGGCAGCTTGCGGTTCTGGACAGGATGATTGAATTCGGCTATTGCAGCAAGGAAGAGGCGGAAGCTTCTTTTAACGAGTACTGGGACGGCTACGATTACACGAGGGCTTCCACCAGCGCCTATTATAACCGGGACGACAGGGCCCCCTGGTTCAGCGAGTATGTACGCCGGGAACTGGATAATCTGATGTACGGTACCATGGATTACTACCGGGACGGCTACACGGTACATACCACCCTCAATCTGAAACATCAGGAAGCCGCCCAAAAGTATATGACGGAGGGCCTTGCAAGGGCGAACAAGGAATTTTCAGGCCAGCAGGGGGTGCGGCTTACTCAGGCCGAGCGAACCTATATTCCCGTTGTTGATCTGCTCTCCCTCTACTTTGGCCTGGAGGACATTCATTCAACCGGAGAAGCCCAGAATGAACAGAAGGCCCTGTCCCGCTATACCAAAGTCGTCAATCCTGTGGTGGACATGGCGGCTCTTGCCTTTGGAATTGGGGATCTCAAGGTTTTGACCAATACCGCCTTTGCGGAACTCAAGACTTCAACCGAAAAGAATGTGGTTGAAGGGGCCTTCATCTGCATCGAAAACGATACGGGCTATATCACCGCCATAATCGGGGGTTCCAAATACGATGAATCCAATCAGCTTATCCGGGCCACCCAGGCCAAGGTCATGCCCGGTTCAAGTTTCAAGCCGCTGTACTACTCGGCGGCCATAGACAGCAGGAAATTCAATCCGGCAAGTCTCATCTACGATGTTCCCATCGTTTTTCATAACGAAAACGGTACCCCGTACATTCCCCTGAACTTCCGGGGCGAATGGAAGGGCACCGTGCTTCTCTACGATGCCCTGGCCCACTCGATGAACGTGCCTTCCCTGAAAATTCTGGACGGCATCGGCTTTGATGCGGCAATTGACCGGGCCGCGGCCCTCCTGGGTATAAGCGATCCGGATGAGATACGCCGTACCTTCCCGAGGGTGTATCCCATGGGTTTGGGGATCATCTCGGTAGCGCCCGTACAGATGGCGAGGGCCTTTGCGGTTTTTGCCAACCAGGGACGTGAGGTAAGCCCCATCGCCATCCGTTCAATCGAAGATCGGAACGGCAGGGTGGTGATGGATATGGAGCGGGATCTCAGGCTGGAACAGCGGCGGAAGGGGGCCTCTATCCAGGTGGTAAGTTCCCAGAACGCCTACGTCATGACAAGTATAATGAAAAAAACCGTGGAATACGGCACACTGGCCCACGGCGCGGGCTGGGGTTCCAAATTTTCCTTTCGGGATGCCAACGGAAAGAATTTCCGTATGCCCGCGGCGGGGAAGACGGGAACCACCCAGAACTGGTCGGATGCATGGGCCGTGGGTTATACTCCCTACTATACCACGGCAATCTGGTTCGGTTTTGACAAACCGGGGAACTCCCTGGGGCTTTCCCTTACAGGCTCTACCCTCTGCGGGCCTCTCTGGGGAGACTATATGCGGGAGATCCATCAGGGCCTTCCCTTCCGGGATTTTCTCCGGCCCAGCTCCGGCATTATAGACGTTACGGTATGCGCCAAATCCGGACTTTTGAGGACACCGGCCTGTAACGAAGGCGAGGTAACCCTGCCTTTCCTTGAAGGAACCCAGCCCATCCAATACTGCAACATTCACGGAGAGGCTTCCTATTCGGAAACAGCCATAGGTTCCATGCGGACGGGGATTCTGGGGCTGGATGAGGAAAATCTTCTCGGTTCCCTTACGATGCCTACTCTGGATCCGGAGCTTTTTCCCGAATTGCAGAGAGGCGCTGCGGGCAGTTCCAATTCCAGGAATTCTACCCGCCGGAGCGGCAGTCAGCCAAACCAAAACAGAAATACCAATCGGGGCAGCCGGAATACCTTCCGGAATCCTTTCCTTGACGGGGATTTTAATTCATCTTCCGGCGGCGGCTATCCCTGGGAATCCCCTTCCCTTTCAAGCGATGAAAACCTGGAAAATGACGGAACGCCCGGTGATCCCGGAGAGCCGCCGCAGGAAGAATTCAGCCTGCCCCCCCTGTATTCCGGCGAAGACTATAACTTCTTCCTCGATTAGGCCGTCTTTTTTTGCCTGCAATTTATTGGGCTTCTTGCAAAGCTGAAGTTTTGAACGAGGTTCTATTATATTTCTTTTTTTGAAAAAGGTGTGTATTTTAGTACTAATGAATCCGATTCAGCGTCTTGAACATTTCATTGGCAGGCTGCTTACCAGGCTCGGGTTTGGCATGAGGGCCAAGCTTATCATAATCTTTGTACTAATCAAGGTGATCCCCTTAATCATCCTCACGATTCTGGCCTGGATGCAGGCCCGGGATCTGGGAACGAAGTTAGGCCAAAGAAACGAGGAATTGACGGGCAGGGCCGCCGATGCCCTTACCGCAACAGGCGCTATGGCGGTGGAAGATTCGGTAACCGCTCTCAATAACCTGACCATCGAACAGCTTGAACGTACCAGTACCGATATGGCCCGCAGGGTGGCGGATTTTCTGTATGCCCGGGACGATGATATTCTCTATGTGTCTGAACTACCGGTAAATGAAAACGCATACCAACTCTTTGTGGGGAGCAAGAAGAAGTCCCTGATCAAAAAACGGGAATGGATTCTCTCGGAGGATCAGAAGTACTGGATTCCGGAGGAAGCCCTGCGGGAAGGAAACTACTCCCCTTCCAACAATGCCGAGAATGATACCAATTACCGCAACAGGCCGCCGGATCTTTATGAAACGGAATCCCGGCCGATCTATCTGGAGATGACCTACATAGATCTTGAAGGAAACGAAGTTATCAAGGTGACAACATCGGACCAGATGGATCCCCGGAAAAAGAATGTCTCCAACCGGCTCAATACATATATCAAAGCGGAAACGTATTTTGAGGAACTGAAGCAGCTTAAACCCGGAGAGATCTATGTCTCCGATGTGATAGGGGCCTATGTCCGGAGCCGCATTATCGGGATGTACAATCCTGAAAACGTTAAAAACCGGGGTTTAAGCTGGCAGCCTGAGGAGGAAGCCTACGCGGGCCGGGAGAACCCCAACGGCAAGCGTTTCAAAGGGATCATCCGCTGGGCCGTTCCCGTGGTACGGGGCGGCAGGATTACAGGCTATGTTACCCTGGCTCTGGATCACGACTTCATCATGGAATTTACCGATCATACCACCCCAATGCCGGGACGCTATGTGGAACTGCCAAGCGCCTATGAGGGGAACTATGCCTTTATCTGGGATTACAAGTGCCGCAGCATCTGCCACCCCCGCCACCATTCCATTGTGGGCTTCAATCCCGATACCGGGGAACCGGAGATCCCCTGGCTGGAGGAGAGCATCTACAGGGACTGGCAGGATTCCGGCCTGCCCCTCCGGGACTTCCTCAAGAATGTTCCTGTTTTCTATGAACAGTCCCGCAACAAGAAACCCGCGCCTGAACTTACCGCGGCAGGTCTTGTCGGCTTAGACGGGCGCTACCTTAACAATGCCCCCCAGTGTACAGGCTGGATGGATCTGACCAAGGAAGGTGGTTCCGGTTCCTTCCTGATCCTCTGGAGCGGAATATGGAAACCCAATACCGCGGCGACGATCCCCTACTACACGGGAAACTACGGCAAGACAAAACGGGGCTTTGGCTTTGTAGCCATCGGAGCCGGGCTTGAAGATTTTCAGCAGCCGGCCCGGGAAACCGAAAAGGTCCTGCAGAAGGCAATCAATCTGGCCAACGAGGATCTCAGCCAGTCGGCTTTTGAAACCCAGCGGATGATCTCTGCAAACCTGAGGGATACCTCGATAAAACTCCTTATTTCCGCATTACTCATGATCATCTTTGTTGTTCTGGTTGCAATCTGGATGGCAGGCATCTTTACCTCCAGCATCACCGGCCTTATCAACGGTATCAACCGTTTCCAGTCAGGAGAGCGGGATTTCCGCTTCCGGGCCCCGATAAAGGATGAGATAGGTACCCTGAAGGACTCTTTCGACAACATGGCCGACTCCCTGGTGGAAGGCGACCGGTGGCCTCTGATAATTACCGATTTTTCCCAGGTTATTAAATACGCCAATGAGGCGGCCCTGGTCACCATGGGCGTAACATTGGAGGAAACCATCGGCAGGAGTTACCAGGATATAAGCGTCTACCCTGCAGGCTCCCTCTTCGATCCGATACTGGCTCTCCATGAGGACAGGGAGGCCGATATTTTCTACCAGAGTGAATCCGGGCGTTATCTAAAGGGGAATGCCAGCTACCTCACCGATCATTCAGGCTGGAAGATAGGCTACATAATTACTACTTCGGACATTACGGATATTATTCTTGAACAGAAAAAAATTGCCGAACAGCGATCCCTCCTGGACAAGATCTTCAACGCATCGCCGGATCTTATCTGGTACCAGGACAGAGCCAGCAAGATCCTGGCGGCTAATCCCCGCACGGCATCCCTTTCCGCTTTCACGGCAGAAGAGCTTGTAGGCAAGGATGTAAAGGAAGTATTTCCCGGCGAAATGATCTACAACCATGAAGAATTTGACGCCGAAGTGTATGCCGGGGCAAAACCGGTTTATGTCGAACAGGCAATTGTTTTCCATGACGGCCACAAAGAAACTCTGGACATGGTATTTACCCCGCTTTACGAAGACAGCAATAATCCTGTGGGGATTCTCGCTTTTGCCAGGGATGTATCAGGACGGGTACAGGTGGAACAGGAACTCCGGAATACCCAGACACAGCTTACCAGGGCGGTTGATGAGGCGAACCAGGCAAACGCCCACAAGGGTGCGTTCCTTGCCCGGATGAGCCACGAGATCCGCACCCCCATGAACTCCATCATCGGGATGACTTCTATTGTCAGAAAGAAGCTTACCCAGCCCAATGTCAAGCTGGATGAGATCGAAGCCAATATCAACCAGATTGAAGCGTCCAGCCAGCATCTTATGGGACTGCTCAACGATATTCTTGACATCTCCAAGATCGAAGCGGGAAAAATTGAACTAAGCGATGAAAGCATGGATCTTTCAAAACTGGTCAACACGGTGGTATCGATCATCAGGCCCCGCTGCGAAGAAAAGAATATCAAGTTTGAAACCCGTTTCGAGCTTCCCCGGGACAGGGCTTTCCGGGGAGACTCTCTGCGGCTCCGTCAGGTGCTGATAAACCTTTTGGGAAATGCGGTTAAATTCACCTCCGAAACGGGCAGCATCTTCTTTGATGTAATTTATCGGGGACACAACGAAGAGGAAACGGGAACTGTCGATTTTTGTATCAGGGATACAGGAATCGGCATTCCGGAAGAATCGCTGTCTTCCCTCTTCAAGCCTTTTGAGCAGGCTTCCAATCAGATCTCCAAAAAATACGGTGGTACCGGCCTGGGTCTGGCAATCTCCCGGAGCATTGTCAAGCTTTTCGGCGGAGACATTGCGATAAAGTCGAAAAGCGGCGAGGGAAGCGAGTTCAGCTTCAGCCTGAACCTGAAAGAAACCGCCCCGGAAGCGACGCTTGAAATTTCGGCAGAGAATGCCGAAAACATACTCAAGGGTAAACGCGCCCTCCTTGTGGATGATGTGGAAATTAACCGGGTTATCGCCGTGAATATGCTGGAATTCACGGGCCTCGAAATTATAGAGGCGGGAGACGGGGATGACGCCCTGAAGATCTTTAGCGGCTCTGATCCCGGTTACTTTGATATTATCTACATGGATGTTCAGATGCCCGTCATGGACGGACACGAAGCGGCCAAGGCAATCCGCCTCATGGATCGCCCGGACGCACAGAGCATACAGATTGTGGCGCTCTCGGCCAATGCTTTCAAGGAAGATATCGACAAGGCGATAGCCAGCGGCATGAATGCCCACCTTGCAAAACCGCTGGATATGGCTAAACTGCTGGAAGTAACATTAAAAGCGCTCAAAAAATAGAAATTGCAAGAGCTTCTGTAAAACCCGGCGGGTTTTGCAGAAGCTCACTTAGGAACTGCGCCAGAATAAAATGTACAACATTTTATTCTAATTGCTTACACAATAAGGAAATAACATGACCATTCGGACATGTTATTTCCGCGCAGTTCCTTATCTTTCCGATTTCTTTTCAAAGTGAGAGAATTCCATAGTAAAGGTTGCGCGGCCCTGGGACACGCTGCGCAGGGCTGTCATGAAGCCGAACATTTTTGCCATGGGAGCTTGGGCCTTTACTTCATCAAAGGTATTTTTACTGTCCATACGGAGAACCTGACCTCCCCGCTGGGTAATAAGGCTCATCACGTCTCCCACAGATTCATGGGGGCTCACAAGGTCTACCGCCATGATCGGTTCCAGGAGATAGGGATGAGCCTTTTTACAGGCTTCGTCAAAACCCATGCTGGCGCAGGCTTCAAAGGCAAACTCGGTTCCGCTCATCTCCGAATACTCAATGTCTGTAAGACTGACCTCTATATCAATGCAGGGATAACCCAGCGCAATTCCCGATAAAAAACAGCCGCGGATTCCCCGCTCCGCCGCATCAAGGATCGCCTCCGGTATGTCTCTGGATTTTACCATGTTAGAATAACGGTTGCCGCTTCCCCGTTCGGAGGGCTCCACTTTAAGACTGAGCCGGGCAGCATTTTCCTTTCCCGCAATTACCCGGGAAAAGCTCTGTGTCTGCTCCGCGGCAACACCGATTGATTCCCGGTAGGTTACCTGGGGATTGCCGACCCTGGCCTCGATATTGAATTCTTTGAGAATACGGGTAACAAGAACATCAAGGTGCAGTTCTCCCATGCCGCTGATGATCAACTGTCCTGTTTCATCATTTTCTCTGGTGGTAAACGTGGGATCTTCCCTGGAAAGAATGGCCAATATATCGTGAAGTTTATCCTGCTCGGAAATGGTTCTCGGTTCGATGGAAACTGAAATGACCGGTTCGGGAAACTGCATCTTTTCCAGCAGCACAGGCCAGCCTTCGCTGCCGATGGTATCCCCGGTCTGGGCTTCCTTCATCCCGATGATCACCCCGATATCTCCGGCCGCAAGTTCATCCAGGGGCTCGCTCTTATTGGAGTGCATACGGAGAATCCGGTTTGCCCGTTCCCGTTTCTTTTTACCGACATTGTAAACTACTGTCCCCGGCTTAAGCGTGCCTGAGTACATGCGCACATAGCAGAGGCTCCCCGCCTCCCTGTCGTTCTGAATTTTAAAGACGAGACCCAGCGCCTGAGACCCGGGATCGCAGGGGATACCTATCTCCTCATCCTTTTTAAGATGATGGCCCGACGCGGGAAGCGTCTCGTTGGGCGCGGGCAGGTAATCCACCGCCGCGTCGATTAGAGGCTGTACCCCCATGTTACGGCGGGAAGCTCCCGCGAGTACGGGCAGAAGACTCCGGTTCAACACAGCCTTCCGCAGTTCCCGTCTGATAAGGGCCGGACTCAATTCCTCCCCGGAAAGGTACTTCAAGGTTATTTCATCGGAAACCGAAGAGAGCACGTCAATGAGTTTTTCCCGCCATTCGGCCGCGCTTTTTTCCATTACGGCGGATATGGGACTGTAGGCCGGAATTTCACCCTCATCCCCTTCCCAGCGGATCTCCCTCATTTCGATAAGATCCGCCACCCCTTCAAAGCTTCCTTCCTTGCCGATGGGGATCTGAATCGGAACGGTTATTATCCCCAGCTTGTTCTCTATATCCTGAAGTACCTGGAAAAAATCCGCTCCTACCCTGTCCATCTTGTTCACATAACCGATGCAGGGCACATGGTAATGTTCCGCCTGCCGCCACACCGTTTCCGTCTGGGGTTCCACACCCCGAACCGCATCAAATATCGCCACGGCCCCGTCAAGCACCCTGAGGGATCGTTCAACTTCCGCGGTAAAATCAACGTGTCCGGGAGTATCAATGATGTTGATCTGGTACTTGAGTTCTTTCCCTCCGTCTGCGGCCCTGTTCCAGTAGGTAGTGGTAGCGGCGCTTTGGATGGTTATGCCCCGTTCCTGTTCCTGTTCCATCCAGTCCATGATCGCTTCGCCGTCGTCAACCTCGCCTATCCGGTGACTCTTGCCGGTATAAAAGAGAATCCGTTCGGTAGTAGTAGTCTTACCGGCATCAATATGGGCCATGATGCCGATATTCCGCATGATTTCAAGCATAACTGTCTAATTATAGCACATAAAAAACCGGATCGCTATAGTTCGTTCTGATATTTCGGAACAGCCTCGCATACGAAGATCAGGCGGGTTTTTCGGATAAGTACTCTTCGATAATTTCCCGCACATTGTTTTCGTCTATCCGGACTATCGCTTTTTCCCGCTCGTAGCTTGCCGCGGAATCGGAGGCATGGGCGGTATTGACCATCACATTGCTGCCGAATTCCCTGCGTACCGTACCCCCCGGCGCCTTGAGGGGATCTGTGGGGCCGAGTACAGCCCGGATTTTCTTTACGGCATCTTCCCCTTCGTAGACAAGGATCATACACTTTACGTCACCCGGTTTGTTCCGCTCGTTTTCAGGACATGTATCCGGCCGTTTCCCCGACATAAAGTTGATTATCTGCCTGAACTGCTCCCTGGCGTATTCGACGCCGAAGCTATCCGTTAAACCCTTTTCGGCCTCAGCCGGGAGGGGAATATTGAATTCCCTTTCCAGAAGATTCCTGGCTTTCCGTCCAAAAACCGGAGCCAGCTTTTCCAGAAGCTGCTGTTCCACAGGGCCGTAAAAATCAAGGGCTTCATTCAGGGAAAAACGGAATGTCTTGATACCTATGATCCTCAGCCCGGTACGGGAAAACATATCGATGATCGTCCCCGGCCGGGATGAGGCAAATGACCAGTTATCCGGCTTGATTATCACCAGTGTCTTCTCAATTCTGGAAGGTTCCGCATAGATCATGTTGTCTACCATGTTCCGGCAGGTTCTCAGGCAGCGGGCAAAGAGAGCCAGGTTTTCGTCGGCAAGACTCTGGCTCCGGGGGGTAAGCACGGCCGGTTCAAAATACATGATCCTGCCGGGATCCGCCTGATCGAGAATCAGATCCGCATAGGTATCCCGGATTGTTTCGCCGGTCATCGACTCAAGGCTCCGGTTTTCCGGGAAGAGCGCGCCGCAAATATCCGAAAGTTTGCTGACAGGATCTTCCCCCCGGAAAATGAGGAGTAAGGATCTGTGCCTTCTCCCCCCGGAGGGCCCCATATTTTTTTCAACATAGTCCGCCAGCAGTTTCGCCCCGCTGTTAAGGTTTTGCTGCTTGCTTCCCCGCAGGGATGCGGCATATTGATTTACAAAATCTTCATCCGGGGCAATCATCTGGGCTCCCGCCAACTCAAGATCCGTGCGCGAAAGAAGCCGTGCAATGACTCCGCCTGTCCTGCTTTTCGCAATAGTGTAGGGTGTTACCACCACATACGAAAGTCTATTCATACTATCCAAGATACTCCGGGAGATGCATATTAGCAAGAAAAAAACAGCTTCAAAGAAACCGGGGCTGTTCTAAAACTGAAGCTTCGAAACAGCTTTGACTTAGGATCTGCGCAGTTCCTTACTCTTCCGGCGCCGGGGGCAGCAGATCGTCCCTGGAGGCTTCTTGCTTCACTATCTCAAGCAGCTCTACCTTGAAGATCAGGGTTGAATAGGGGGGGATCACCTGTCCTGCGCCCTGAGAACCATAGGCAAGACTTGAAGGGATGAAGAGAAGACTTGTGCCTCCTGTTTTCATCATCTGAATGCCTTCCGCCCAGCCGGGTATCACCGCTTCCAGGGGAAATTCCACGGGTTCTCCCCGTTCCCAGGAAGAATCAAAAACCGTTCCGTCGGTAAGCGTACCCTCATAGTTTACCTTGACTATTGACATAGGACCGGGCTGCTCCCCCTCCCCTTCCGTCAGCATCTGATATTGAAGTCCGGTTTCCGTGCTGATAACACCCTCTTTGGCGCCGTTTTCTTCAAGCCAGGCGGTTTCCGTTGTCCGGGCCTCCGCCGCCTGTTTGGCCATGGCCTCCTGAAAGGCGCTCTGTACCATGCGTATGGCATTATCCATGGAGATGCGGGTATCTTCCTTCTTCATCACGGCCCTGAGACCCTCGTAAACGGAATGATAGTCTAATTCCAGGCCGGTTTTAACGAGATCTTCGGCGATTACCATGCCGAAAGCATAACCGGTATCCGATTTCTGTTCCGCTGCCCTGACATCCTCCGCAATGCCTTCGGCAGAGAGACTTCCTGCGGCAAAAATACTCAAGAGAAACACAAGCATCCGTTTCATAATAACCCCCTTATTCGGTAACAAAGCGGTAGCCTGCTTTTTCGGAAACCACGGTTCCCACCGCCGGATAGCGGAGATGCATGCCGCCAATCGGGACTTTGTTCCGGGCCGCATAGGAGAGATATTCCTCCCTGGAGGCCGCGGCGGTTTTGGGATCGGTATCGTAAGTGACAGACACAGAAGGCAGGGGGAACTGGACATCCTGAACATGCATAAGATCCCCCCAGATGACAAGTTCCTTCCCCCCGTCCCGAACGAGAAAGGCCGTATGTCCCGGAGTGTGCCCGTAGGCTGCCGCGGCCCGGATGCCGGGAAGTATCTCAATCCCTCCCGCCGAGAGAGCGCCGGGCTCGAAGGTCTCCACCCGGCCTGAATAGGGAGCCAGCGCGGCTTTTGCTCCCGCATTCCCCTGCTGATCGACCCAGTAGGCCCGCTCCTTCCCGGCAAGGAAAACCTTCGCCTTGGGGAAGAGAGCCTTCCCATCCTTTGCCATACCCCCGATATGATCGCCGTGCATGTGGGTAAGGAGCACCGTATCCACATCTTCGGGTTTCACCCCCAGTTCCTGCATACTGGTGAAAATGGCGCCCCCGAAACCCGTATCCACCACCACCGTCCGGCCTTTTCCCCGGATAAGAAAGGTATTGGTCTGCGAACCAAAGCTGCCTCCGGGAATGTATGTATCAAGCTGAGCGGCGCTCAGATCCAGGAGGATG
>JAIRXN010000183.1 GCA_031268245.1 Treponema sp.
CTAGCCCTATTTGTATTCGCTCAGATCAGCCGGCTTGAGCAGGACGGGTGAACCGTCCGTCCGCTGGACGGTCAGATAGTCTCCCTGGAAAATCACCGAGGCAAAGGGATTTACCGTTACCGTTGACCGCGCCAGTTGTCTTAGGCTGGTATCGAAACGGGCCAGATAGAGGCTTTGGGAGCCGCCTTCTCCGCTTACCGCAATTGCATAGAGATCGTTTCCATTTACCCAGAGGGGGCTTCCCTCCAGGATGTCGATGTCGCCCTGTTTTTCCATCTCAAGACTGCTGCCGTTTATCTCAATAAGCCTGATCGCCCCGTTCCCTTTGTTTTCACCGGCAATGGCAAGAATCTTGCCGTCCAGTATCACCACTGTTCTCAGGTTTACCGTATCAAGCGGTGAACGTTTAAGCTCCGCTCCTGAACCGGGCTGGAGGCTGAGGAGCCTTCCCACGGAACTTCCCTGAACTTCGATCCTGCCGCCCAGAATACCGGCTTCCACGGTCTGAGGCCGTGAAGCTTCTTCAATGATGATCTCCTGCTGATCTTTGGCTATCTCTTCCCGTTCCTGCTGGACCTCTTCATTCTTCTGTTCCGCAAATTGTTCAGTTTGTCTGGCCTCTTCCCTCCGCCCGGCAAGGTCCTCTTCCCTTTTGTCAAGTTCCTGGGATTTTTCTTCGGCTGCCTGTTCCCGCCGGCCGGTTTCTTCATTTCTGCGCTCTGCCTGCGCGGGGCTTATGGTTCCCTGGGCAAGTTCCTGCCGGGTTTCCTCCCGCTCCCCGGCGGTCTCGTTCCTCTCCTGATTGACCTGAGCCCGTTCTTCGGTAATGCGGCGCTCTTCTTCCCGTATGGCTTCCCGCTGAAGCTGGGCACTCTGTTCGGCCTCCGATGCTTCCCTCTCCTTGAGGTCAACCATATCCTTACGGTCTTCGATACCCCGGCCTTCCTGCCGCCGCATCTCCTCCACTACCGAAGAGTCCGAAAGAGAAGACGTATTCACCGCGCTTAGGGAACTAACATCTCCCGGGCCGAGGGGAATGAGCATGAGTGTCTGACCCGGCCATTCATCGAAACGTATCGAAATACCGGCTTTTTCAGGGCTAAGATACCCCACGACCGCCTGTTTGTAACGGCTGCTGAAGTAATCCCAGTTCCCCCGGTATACCGCATTGTAGATGGTCACGTATCTTGCAAGCAGAGCCGCATCCCCGGGGGAATAGGCGTAGGCCCCCTCAAGATAACCCTGAATGATGGTTCTCATGTTCCTGATGTGATCCACCCCCGTGTCTACTCCCAGTCCGAAAATATCCGAATCGAGTTTATCACCGTCCTGCGGGGAAACCGAATGGATCACAAAATAACGGTTTCCGGCCCCCGTCCGGCCGTTGCGGGCGGAGAGTCCCAGGCCATAGCCGATACTCCGTATCTGGGCCCTGGTTTCAATTCGGGACTGGGGGCCTTCATAGTTGATAAAGACCACCGGAGCCTGATTCCGCTCCAGTTCCGTCTGATCCACCTGGGCAAAGGCAAGACCTGTAACGAAAAGGAAAATATATATGAAGTTTTGGAACAACCCCGGATATTTGTTTCTTTCTGCCATTTCTTCAGCTCCTTTGCTCGATGATAGTGTATATCATACATTATAGATGAAAAAGACTCAAATTAATTCCCCGTTATGCTATCACCTGAGGCTTTTCAGTTCCCGGCGGGCCTGGGCCTGAACCGGCCTGGGTCTGTCTTCCGCGGAGAGGGAAGTGAGAAGCCGTACCCCCGTGTCGCTTAGGGGAGGGCCTGAAAAACGGCAGAGGGCGCCGATGGCGGAACACAGGGCCATGAGTACCTGATCATCCTCCTGGGCCTTGTAGATCGACTGCATAAAGGCCCTCAGGGCAATGCCTTCAGGATCGATGCCGATAAGCCCGACGGCGTGGGCGCTGCGGGCCTTGACGACAGGATCACTCTCCCGGCTAAAGATATCCGCCAGAAAGGGCAGGGTTTCCCTGGAGCCGATGCTTCCCAGAAGTTCAAGGGCCCGCGCCCTGTAGGCAAGCTGAACCGGAGGGTGGAATCCCGATGCGCCGGCCTGCTCCATACCCGCGCCTATCACCTCCATGAGGTAGGCGGTATAGGCAAGTTCGTTACTTCCCAGAGAGCCCTTTTTCACGGCGTTATCGATTTCCGCGAGACGGGCCTTGAGTTCTCTTTCTTCAAAGCGGTAATAGTAAGAGGCCCAGGGCGAAGGGGGAGGGTTTCCGGTACCGTAGCGGCCTTCGCTCATGGGGCCGTAGATGGACTGCCGCCCCCTCCTGATACGGTTTTCCAGCCTGTATGCGTTGAGAATCCAGTCGCTTCCCCCGGAATAGAGGAGACCGTCGTCGTCAAAGGCGGGAATTGCGGCGGCCCCGTCGAGCCGTATAAGCCAGAGCCTCCTTCCGTCTTCGGTGAAACCGCTGGCCCCGCTCCTGCTGAGGAAGTAGATTCCCCGCTCATCGTAGAGTACCGAGCTCCGGTCTTCGCCGCTCCTCCGGCCGGAGATATGGCTTTCTCCTCTCCAGAGAAAACTTCCGTCATCTCCCGAGATGAGCAGAGCCGTTCCGTCTTCCAGCAATGCGGCGGCCTTGTTCATGCGGCTTGCCGCGGCCAGAGGCGGGCCGGGAAGCCGGGGCAGGGTATAGGGTCTCCCGCTTTCCGCATCAGGATCGATGATCTCGGCCTGGGTGTTTTTATAGAGAACCAGGAAACGGCAGCTACCCTTGTTTTTTACGGGGGGCAGGGAGAGGATCGCCGCAGGATCGCCCTTAAGGCTGTATGTTGTCGAAAAGCCGAATGGATCTACCGAGAGGAAAGTCCCGTTTCCCAAAGCCGCTATAAGACCGCCTTTCTGATCCGGTTTGAGGGGAAGGGAGAGGGAATTGTCCAGGGCAAGCTGCCAGAGCCGCTGCCCGGAGGCGGTAAAACAGCTTATCCGCCGCTCTGTGGGGATGAAGATCCTCCCGTCCCAGCCGCAGATCGCAGGAGAAACCAGGGGGCCGCCGGGATTGGCGCGCCACAGTTCCCTGCCGGAACGGTTCACCGCAATAAAGGCGCCGCTGGTTCTGGATATATAGCTTGTACCTTCGGGAGAACGCGACACATAGGGGGAAAGCCTGCCCCGTGCAAAAAAAGCCCAGAGCGGTTTCCCCTGGGCCGAATACGCCTTGATATTTCCGCTGTCCAGAACCACTACGATGGACTGGGCCTGCACCGTGGGGATTCCGATCATGACCCCGCCCATTGCCTGCCGCCAGAGCGGTTTTGCCGCGGCTTCTCCTCCGTCCCCTGCCTGCGCTCCAAGATTCAGACAGAGAAACAACAGGGAAATCCTTAAAAAAATCCGGGCTATTCCATATTCCACTACTCTATTCCCTGATAAAAACAGCCATACTTTCAATATGGGCTGTCTGAGGATAAAAATCAAAAAGTTTCAGTGAATGAAGCATATAGCCCCCTTTTTTCAATGCCCCTGCGTCCCTGGCCAGTGTAGCCGCATCGCAGGACACATAGACCAGCCGGGGAGGGCCCTTTTTACAGAACCAGGCCAGCAGTCCCGGAGAAAAACCTTCCCTCGGGGGATCTGCGACAACAAAGCCGTAAGGTTTTTCAGCCTGTTTCGCCCATGCCTCATCCCTCAGGGCAAAGAATTCCCTTTCCCCGGCCGCAAAACGAAGATTCTCCCTCGCCAGAGCCAGGGCCCGCCTGTTTATCTCCACCAGTTCTATACGGGGAAAGAGACCTGTGAGAAAAAGCGAAAAGGTTCCCACCCCGCAGAAAATATCCGCTGCGCAAAGGTCTTTTTCAGCCTGTTCTGTAGTTTTAAGAATATCTTTACACAGTTTTTCAAGCATTTCCCCGTTACTCTGGAAGAAAACTCCCGCGTCAATGTTTATTTCCCTGCCCAGAAGAGCGGTTTTGCCCCGGCTTGTTCCCCCTTCACAGAGAAGAAGCCCATTCCGGGCATAGACGGTAAAACGGTCTTTGTCCGGCGGCGCTTTTATGCCTTCCCTATTTTTCAGAGCCTCCCGGATCAGGGGATCTGCAACGGGACAATCGTCCAGGGCGACAATTTCCGCACTTTTACGGGCCTTGAGGCCCAGAAGGGAAACACTGCGGGGAAGTATGGATTTTCCGGAAGGGGAACGCACTTTGACATGCTCCTGCCGTATCGTGTGGAACTGCATCCTGTTCCGGTATTCCCAGGGAGACGAGGCTTCAGTCTCTATGCAGGGCATTTTTTCAAAACCGCCGATTCTCGTAAAAGCCTCCTCCAGAGCGCCTTTTTTCGCTTCCAGTTGGGCCTCGTAGCCAAGATGCTGGAGGGAACAACCGCCGCAGCGTCCGTAGAGAGGGCAGGGCGGATTCATTCTTAGAGGAGAGGCTTCACGTATTTCAACAATTTCCGCTTCCGCCCAGTGCGAATGTTCGCGTGTAATGCGGCAGACAAGCTCGTCTCCGGGGGCCGAAAGACCTATAAAGACCCTCTTGTTTCCTCCGGGGGTTTTTATAAAGGATATTCCCTCCCCGCCGGAACTTATTTTTTCGATTCTACAGGCAAAAATATCCCCGATAGGCATGGTTCATTCTATCATGTCTCCCTCCCGCCTGCGAGTACAAGGTGTAAGGTTGAAAGAACGGTAATGTCAGGATAGAATAGGCGTATGGATGAACAATTCATGCTGCAGGAAGACGCCCGATGGTTCGCCTGTGATGACGGAGGGCGTATCTTCCTCCGCCGCTGGGTCTCCCGGGTTTTTGAAGGGAAGCCTCTGGCTGTTCTCCATATTGTTCACGGCATGAGCGAACACGGTCTCCGTTACAAACGGCTGGCGGAAACCATGTGCAAAGCAGGTTTTGAGGTATGGGCCGCGGATCAGCGGGGTCACGGCAAAACCGCGGATACTTCCGTGAACGGAGAGGATAAGGGCGGCTTGAGGGGCTACTGCGGCGGCGGCGGGTTTTCAAGAGTATGCGCCGATATTGTGCAGCTTAACCGCCTGATTCGGGAACAGAGGCCCGCAGCGCCTCTGTTCGTCCTGGGACATTCCTGGGGTTCTTTTATTGTTCAGGAGTGCTTTGAAACATATTCCGGTTTTGAAGGCTGCATTCTTTCGGGAAGCCGGGGTCCCGGCGGCCTCAAGGTAAAACTGGGCCTTCCCCTCATTACGTTCCTTGCCTTTGTCCGGGGAGAACGGCGTGTCTCTTCCCTGGCTTCTCTTGTTGTAAACAGTTTTTACAGTAAACCTTTCAGGCCCAACAGAACTTCTTTTGACTGGATCTCCAGGGATCAGGAAGAGGTAGATCGTTTTCTTGCCGACAGCCTGTGCAGAGTCGGCTATACCTGGGGTTTCTACCGGGATCTGATCAAGGCTCTGAACCGTATCCACCGGAGGGAAGCGTTAGAGAAGATACGGAAGGATATACCGGTTTATATTTTTGCGGGTACCTCCGATCCGGTGGGGGAAATGGGTAAAAGCCCTACGGCCCTTGTGGAAACCTACCGCGGTATTGGCGTCAAGGATCTGGAGTTTGTTCTCTATCCCGGCGCCCGGCACGAGACATTGAATGAGAGTAACCGGGAGGAAGTAACGGAAAATCTTCTTTCATGGTTGAAACGGCATATTTAGTGTCTGGAAAACTGGAGCGGACTCTATAAAAGACGGAGAGATACTGTGCGGATCAGATATTCAACAGAGGAAAACGGAAAACGAATCAAGAAAGCCGTCGTATACACCCAGGATGAACACGGCATAAACTTTTCCGATATTGACAGTGATGCTGTCAGTGTTGTTGCCAGGCTGAAGGCTTCGGGCCACGAGGCATATATCGTAGGGGGCGCGGTCCGGGATCTTATTCTGGGAAAGAAACCAAAGGATTTTGATATTGTCTGCGACGCGAGCCCTGCGAAGATAAAAAAGATATTCCGCAATGCCCGCATCATCGGCCACCGTTTCCGCCTGGTTCATGTTTACTTTGGCCCGAAAATTTTTGAAGTGTCCACCTTCCGTTCCCTTTTGGACAGCCCGGAAAGCAACATCTTTGGCGCCATTGACGAAGACGTACTCCGCAGGGACTTTACCTTTAACGCCCTCTTTTACGATCCCCAGCAGCAGATTGTTGTAGACTATGTGGGCGGTATGAAGGATATCCGTTCCCGCTGCATCAGGCCCATCATCCCAATCGGCATGATTTTTTCCGGAGACCCGGTGCGGATGCTCCGTGCGGTAAAGTATTCGGTGATTACCGGATTCCCCCTTTCCATGAAAGTCCGCTGGAAGATCCGTAAGCAGGCAGCCCTGCTTGCCTCGATATCCCCCTCACGGCTCACCGAAGAGATCAGCAAGATCATCCATTCCTCACAGGCGGGCGGCATTGTTGCCCGTCTTGAGGAACTCGGTCTCTATCAGTATCTGCAGCCGGGAGCCTCGCGTCTCATGAAAGAGCAACCGGCTTTCCGCAGCCGCTACCTTTCCGCCCTTGGACTCCTCAACAAGGAAGGCTTCAAAAACCGTCCCGGAGAGATCATTTCGGCCCTTGTCCGGGATTATCTTGAAGAACAGGCCCTCTGGGATGAAGGGCAGGAAGATCTGCCTTTGAGCCACCAGGTAATCTACAAGAATGTTTTTGCGGCGGCGCGTTCGTTTGTACTGCCCATGAATCCTCCCCGCATGGAGTTGGATCATGCGGTAAGGATGATCCTTGCCGAACACGGCATAGTCATCAAAAAATCCCATTTTACCGAACGGAACGGCGCCATGCAGCAAGGTTCCCGTATCAGAAATACCGCTCATCCTGCGGAAATTCCCGGTGAATCTCCTTCTGCAAAACGGAGGAGGCGCAGGCGGCCGCGCGGCGACTGAGGCCCCGCCGTCCGGGTTGTAATAGAAAGCGGCGCAGGTGTGGCCGGTGGTTTGACTTCATTAGAGTTGTTCAATAACTTCAGTTATTGAACAACATCCGCTTAAAAACGCGATTTTGCAAGGCTAAAGCATGGCTTTAGCCTGAAAAATCGCAAGACTTGTTCAGTAACCAACCGGGTTACTGAACAAGTCTAATGTGTCCACATTATAGACAGACTCTAATTCAGGAGGCGTCAATGTCTTTCAAAGTTGCGTTGAGTTCCTCAAACGGAAAAGAGACGGATCTGCATTTTGGCAATACGGAAATATTTTATATTCTTTCGGTGGATGAACAAAGCGGCGCATGGGAACTAAGTGAACAGCGTCCCGTACCGCAGGGGGCCGGCCATGGAGGATCTGTCCCGGAGGGAAACTCAGGCGGATGCCTCGGGCACAGCGATGAACGGCTTGATGCGGTCATCAGGCTGCTCTGTGACTGCAGCTATGTCCTTACTGCCAGGATAGGCAGGAAGCCTCACATGTTTTTGAAACGGGCCGGGATCACCGCCCTTGAAGCGCCGGCGGATATTGACGAAGCAATTTCCAAACTTGCCGTGTATCACAAGAGATACTCAAGTATCAATCAGGAGCGTCATAATGGTGAGCTTCTTGCAAAACTCGGTTAGTGCGGACCTGCGGTCCGTTGCAGAGCCTCCGGTTAATGAAAACGGAGAGAACGGAGCTTCCTATGGGTAAAGATATTTTGGTTCTTACCGGGAGCCCCCGTAAAGGCGGAAACAGCGATAAGCTGGCTGATGCTTTTATTAAGGGGGCAAATCATAGCGGACATGATACCGTTAAGTTTGAAGCGGCCTTCAAAAATATTCAGGGCTGCAAGGGCTGTGGTTTATGTTTCAGCGGTTCCCATCCGTGCGTAATCCGGGATGACTTTGACGAACTGTATCCGCTTCTGGAAAGATCCGGCGTCATAGCTTTTTTCTCTCCGCTCTACTGGGGAGGAATTTCGGCCCAACTGAAAGCCGCCTGGGACAGATTCCATGCGTATACCGGACGCGAGAATAGAAAACGCCTCGCAATCAGGGAGAGTGTGTATGTCCTCTGCGGTCATAATGACAATACCGCACAGTATGAACCGGCAGCAAAGATCTACAGGGACATTGCGGCATATATGGGATGGCAGGATCGGGGAGTGCTATTGGCGGCCGGCTTGCTTGACAAAACCGGCATAGACGGCCGCCCCGCGGAACTTGCAAAGGCCGAGGCACTGGGCGCATCCCTGTAACAATCTGTTAGACTTGTTCAATAACTTCAGTTGTCGAACAAGTCTATTCTTTGATATACGCGAATACTTCTTTATCGTACCATTCTTTACGGTAGGGAAGAGATCTGTACTTCTGCATGTTCCTGTTGAACTGGCTGTTTGAAATGAGCCGCTTAAGCCGGCAGGCAACATCAAAGGCTCCGGCATAAGCCATATAACTGTTGCCGGGATTGAAAAGAGGCAGCACAGGCAGCCCGTGTTTTGAGGTGATGTTTCCTCCGCCTGAGTGCATCAGGATCACGTCGGGTTTTATTTTCCGTATCAGGTTGGCCTGCTCAAAGGGATGCTGGGAGGCAATGTCGATATAGGTATCGCCTGAAATTTCCAGATCATCCATTACCGGTGTTGCGAATTTATCGATATGATGGCTTTTCAGTCCCGCAATTTCCATTCCCAGATCCTTTACCAGTTCCGCGGTTACAAAGATACGCAGTTCCCCGCCTGAAACATAGGCCCGCTTGCCCTTCAATACGGCGCGGTACGGTTCAAGAGCC
The DNA here is from genome assembly GCA_031268245.1 of Treponema sp. GTDB lineage: Bacteria > Spirochaetota > Spirochaetia > Treponematales > Breznakiellaceae > JAIRNJ01. Next base: position 8,708 of record JAIRXN010000183.1, read on the forward strand.
TTATCAAGGGCAGCGTCTTCCTTTTCGATGAGGAGCCGTGCCTTCTGTTCAATATTAAAATGTCTTGCGATGTTCATGAGCCAGCGGGAAGTGCCTTTACGTCCGATGGGCATGGAGTCGATTATATAGGGGATTCCGTATTCTTCATGAATATACTTGACATAATAATCGTCATGAGTTCCGCAGATGCTGACATTGAGCGCCGCATCAAGCACACGCCTGAAGTCTTTGGGAGATGAAAAACAAGGAAGGAAGTTTACATTGAGTTCCAGGGCATTGAGAAGCCTCTGCAATTCAAGTTCATCGGAGCGTCCCATTGAACCGACATTAAGCACGTTGACAGTATGGGCCTTGTTGTATTCCCAGACGATGTCATCAAGTTTATCGGGAATCGCCAAATTTTCACGTTCAATTTTTTTCTTTGTAAGATTTTTAAGAATGCCGTTGTATACCGCATCATAGGCGGTTGCCATGAGTTTTGTTTTGAAACCTTCGCAGTTCACCGATACAAGATCCGCAGACACACTGCCCTGAAGCTGGCCGAGGATAGTGTCAACATCATCCCCGATGAGGGCCGGTACGCAGGAGCCGGCAACGACAATGGCTTCAGGCCGCCATTCCCGGTCGGCAAAGAGAACCGCCTCACGGAGTTTTTTTTCGCCGCCCGAGATTACATCGTTTTCGTCGAGGTTGGTGGAGATCTGTACGGTACTGTTCTGCGCCGGATCCCGCAGGCGCTTCATGTTCCTTCCGGCCCCGTAACCGCCTATTGACCAGAATCCGCAGCCAACCGGACCGTGGACAATTACCACCGTGTTGCGCAGCGTATTGAGCATGGCAAGGCTCAGGGTAAACTGGCAGCCAAAACTCTGACCGAAACTTCTGTTTGCCGTATTAAAGCAGCCCCCATCCTTACGCCCCAAGCGTTCCCGTAACTGCATGCAGGTTCCGCAAAATGCAGTGCCTGCCTGTAGACGTTCTTCTCTGGGCGGAGCCGCCCGTTCTATTTTTGTTTTCATATATTCTCCTCATTATCGTCCCGATACAAGCAGTGAAAAGGCGTCTTCCGCCAGAGAGAGGCCGCCGTTAAATCCCGCGTATGCCTTGTTGAATACCACCCTGTTGTTTGCGGGGAACGAAACGGTGAGGAGGGGGAAACCGGACTCCTCGGCAAAATCCCTCTCAAATACACTGCCGAAGATAACTATAGGCGAAAGCGCTTCATAGTACACGTGGTTGCGGTTCCGTTCCCAACTATCGATAAGATAATGCCGCAGGGATGAGGCGTTTGGATCGTAACGGACTTCAGGTTCTATTCCGGAAGCATAGCCGGAAAAACGTTTATTAAGGGCCGCTTCATTTTCTTCCGTGAGAGGATCTGTGATCATAACAAGATGGGGAATCCAACCCAGTTCATCGGAAATAAAGTTGGCCAGGGCAGGCCCGTAATTGGAATCCGCAGCCACAACTCCGTAACGCTGAAGATCGATGTCATTATAGGTATCCGCAATACGTTCAAAGTAATCAAAGTAGATTTCCTCTTCGGCCTTGATCGCATCGTAGATGATCTTGTCTTCTATATTCAGGGACTTTCCAACATTGCGTAAAAACTTTGAGGTCTGGAAAAAACCTATGGGCATCTGCTCCCGGATATAGGGAATCTCATGTACTTCCCTGAAGCTTTCTGCGGCCCGCTCTGCGTATACATCGGACAAGACAATATTGAGAGCGGCATTGCCGCAATTGCGAAGATCTTCAAGGGTTTCCCTTTCACCGAAAAAAGTGTTTGCCTCAACGCCGATGAGTTTTAATACCCGCTTTATCTCCTTCAGATTACCCTTATAAAAAATATCGTTACCCGGAATGACGCCGAAAACATTGACGGTTTTTGCGAGCCGTATTTTTTGTTTGACAATAAATTTTCTGATCAAGTTTTCGAGAACCAAATCGTAACCCTGCTGGGCGTTGCCCCTGAAACTTGGAGTCTGTACGGCCAGTATCCTCTCCGGCAGATCTCCAATATGATCCACGGCGGAGAGTATGTCGTCGCCGATCATCTCCACCATACAGCCTGAAATAACGATGTATAGATCTCCGTCTATCACTTCCATGGTGCTGCGGATCTGTTCTTCCAGCCTTGCCTCTCCGCCGAATATGATTTCTTTTTCCGACACATTGCTTGAAGGTATCGACGTGGCTCCGCAGTAACCCCCGCCGAGGTAAGAAGCTCCTGAGTTCCCGCCGATGTAGTAATTATACGCGCAGCCCGTGGCTGCATGAACAATAGGTATGGTACGGGGCAGTGCCCGTATCAGCGCCAGTGCGCCGCCCAGGGCGCATACATAGCGGGGCCGGTCAATTACAGTGCTCACAATACGCTCCTTAGTACCAAATGGGACTTTTTTCCCGGGGAAGATCTCTCCACAGCACGGTGGAAAGGTAACGTTCCCCCGTGTCGGGAAGGATCGCCACAACGGTCTTGCCCTTGCTTTCATCCCGGCCTGCAATCTTCGCGGCGGCATAGGCGGCGGCCCCGGAGGAAATGCCGACCAGAAGCCCCTCTTCACGGGCCAGTACCCTGGCGGTATCAACCGCTTCTTCATTGCGGACGCGGAATACCTCATCCACCACGGAGAGATCCAGCACATCCGGCACAAAGCCCGCGCCGATTCCCTGTATCTGGTGGGGGCCGGCTTTCCCGCCTGAAATCACCGGAGACGCATCCGGTTCAACGGCCACTGCCCTGACTTCGGCTTTTTTCTCTTTCAGGGCGCAGCCTGCGCCGCTCAAGGTTCCTCCGGTACCGACCCCGGCAACGAGAATATCAACCTTTCCCCCGGTAGCCTCCCAAATTTCAGGGCCCGTGGTCTTCCTGTGTATTTCGGGATTTGCAGGATTGGAAAATTGCTGAAGAATCAGACTGTCCGGTATCTGGGCATTCAATTCCAGCGCCTTGTTTATGGCCCCCTTCATGCCCAGCGCTCCGGGGGTCAGCACAAGTTCCGCGCCCAGCGCCAGGAGGAGTTGCCGGCGTTCAATGCTCATCGTATCGGGCATGGTAAGAATCAACCTGTAGCCCCTGGCAGCCGCAACGAAGGCAAGCCCTATACCTGTATTGCCGCTGGTTGGTTCTATCAGGATGGTTCCGTTTGTAAGGCTGCCCTTGGCCTCCGCATCCTCAATCATAGCCTTTGCGATGCGGTCTTTTACACTGGAAAGGGGGTTGAAGTATTCAAGTTTGAAGAGAAGATCCGCCCCGGTGATACCTGCGAGCCTTATAAAGCGCTGAGGCCGCAAAAGCGGAGTCCGGCCTATCAGTTCCGTTAAGTTATCCACTATTATGTTCGCCATAA
>JAIRXN010000227.1 GCA_031268245.1 Treponema sp.
ACCGGTGAAAGATTGGAGTCGCCTGAGTTTTTCGGGCGTGAATAACGTGTGCCCGGACGCATAACGAAGCCTAAAGACGATAAATCTTAAGGTTTTTATCCGGGTGAAGGAATTTTCTCAATGGCCAAGAAACTGTATGTCGGCAATCTCTCCTACAACACAACCGAAGATGCGCTTCGTAACATGTTTTCCGGTTACGGAACCGTCGCCTCTGCCAAGATCATTTTTGATCGCGACACGGGCAGCTCAAAAGGTTTTGGGTTTGTGGAAATGGGTTCTGATGAAGAAGCCAGCGCCGCAATTGCCGGTACCAATGGTAAAGAACTTGAAGGACGCCAGATTCGGGTGAACGAAGCAATGGACAAGCCTCGCCGCGAACGCCCCCAGGGCGGCGGATATGGCAATTGGTAAATAGCCTTGAGTCTGTCCTGAAACTTCAGTTTCCGGGCGGCCCTCATGTTTATTTACTGATCTGAATTGAAGGATGCGCCGTCATGTACGGCGGCTTTCTGAAAAAAGGGCTGCCGCGGTCTTATCCGGCAGCCCGGTTCTCATGTGTATAATTTTCCTCTTTCCAGTAAGGCAGCCATCAACTTTGTCAAGATTTCGAGATCGATCTCTTCCGAAGCTTCGTTAAGGGTTTCTCTGATGTCTTCCCAGTCTTCCTCTTTCAATTCCATGCTCTGATCGTCAAATTCCTGTAAAAAGAAAGCCGCGGCGGCGCCGAGACGGGAAGGGGAGAGGCCGTCCCGTTCTATCCGCTCCCTGGTTCTTTCAAAAAATTCCTCCGTGCGGCGCCGGCCCAGAGCCGGGCTTAAAAGAGAAGAAAATTCGCGTTTAAGGTAATCAAATTCAGAACTTTTAAGGGAAGGCCCGCCCTGCTCCGTAGAATACCGGGAAAGCAGAGACAGAAAATGATCCGCCGGCCTCATCGGGGCATCACTTCTTTTTGGGCGAGGCGGCCACGGCGGCTTTGGCGTCTACGGCATTGAGAATGGCGCTGAGCCGGTCTTTTTCAATAAGATCTATGAGCCGGGCTTCGGTATAACGTTTGGCCTCTTCGGTAAAGCTCCCGATGGTAATACAGATCCCCTTGCCGGCCTTTACCTCCTTCAGGTGGGAGTGGAAGTCCCTGACCACCAGTTCTCCAATGCTGCCGGGAGTCCTGATAAACCGGAACATGATCACATCAGACCACTTGGGGGTATCAACTTCGGCCAGAATATCGGCCCATTCACTCTTCTGAATGGAAATATTGGTAATCTTCACCTTGGCTCTCGGGAAGTAGGTCATCACTATCTTCCGGCAGAGGGCTACGAAGTCGGCCTGGGGAGCCATCGTATATATCTGAAGGTTTTTGTTGGCGTTGAGTTCCCGGTACTTGCCGATGAGCGAGGATACATCCTTGTAGCCGGGATTGTCGTTCTGGATCAGATTGAGGAGAATCAGGGCCTTGCCGATGTCATTCTGCTTGAGGTAGGCGGTAGCAAGACGATAGCGGAGATCCACGAGGATGTCGGACTTTATGTTCTGATGTTTAAGGCCAATCTCAAAGTCTTGAATGGCCCCCTCATACTGATGATTACTTGTGCGGATCGTACCGGAAAGGAGACAGGCTTCCGGGCCCATGACGGGATCCGCCCGCAGGTGATCGAAGATCCTCAGTGCCTGTTCGGTTTGGTTGGCCTCATAGTAACACTCCGCCAGGGTGTAGAGGGATTCCTTGTCGTCGGGAGCAAGTTCTATGGCCTTGCGGATAAAAGTCATGGCCTCTTTGGGTTTTTTTACCCGGAAATAGGCGTGCCCCAGATAGCGGAGGGCCGGGGCGCTGTCAGGATCAAGATTTTTGGCGGAAGAGAGGAGCTGAATGGCCCTTTCGTAGTTTTTCTTCTGGAATTCAAGCAGTCCCAGGTTGTAATTTATCTCAAAATTGTCCTGCTTCAGCCCTCTTGCGGTATTAAAGCCTTTATATGCGGCATCGGTAAGGTTAAGCTTCATGGCGGAAAGAGCATAGCGGAGGCTTGCCTCAAATTCGTTTACGCCGGGGGTACCCGGAGGAAGTTCCATGAGGATATCGTAGTTTTTCATGGCCTCGGCCCAGTTTTCCTCCTGGAAATACACATTCCCAAGATCGCTCAGGGCTTCGGGGTCTCTCGGGTTCTGGGCGAGACGCTTTGTTGCGTCTTTTACGACGGCATCCTTTCCCCTGCTCCATTTACCGCCGCCCCTTCCCCGGCCCATGATCAGCATAAAGATCACCACAATGACGACGAGGGCGAGGAAGGCTGCGATAACGGGAATCATACCTAGCATAAAGATATTATCGGATATTTATTATGGATATTCAATTGAACTTGTTCCACAGCCCGGCAGACCTCAATTATTTCAGATGTAAGCCGATACTATTACGAAAGCCCTGCCTTCAGGCAATAGCAACATTGACAGGTTACATTTTCCTGTTTAAATTTAAGGAATTCGAGGAGTTGAATCAATGGCATCAACTATTGGCATAAAAATCGCCAACGGGGAATTTTATTCCATCATTGAGGAGAATTCTTCCGTCAAAAAGAGACTTGTCCTGACTACAGTCCACGACAGGCAGCAAAGCGTTCAAATTGATCTCTATAAAAGCTTTGCCGGAACCATGGCCGATGCCCTCTATATCGGCAGTGTCGTGGTGGAGAATATCAGACCCCGCTCCAAAGGGGAGCCTTCCATCGAACTGGTTATCGCGTCCACGGCAGGGGGCGAAATTACCGCGGATGCTATCGATCTTGATACCAGTTCCGGTACGGGCCACCAGATTCTCAATGTTTCGCTTAAATCCCTGATCGAAGAGCATACGGAAGAAGATTTTCCCGATTTTGAACTGGAACAGCAGGAAGAGCCTCCCTCCAGCCTCTATGGGGAGGGGAAAAATTTAAGAATCACAAAGAAAACGGAGATGAAACAGAAGAAGAATTTCCCGATCCTTGTGGCGGTACTGGCAGGACTCCTTATCGTCCTCGTATGCCTTTTGATCTGGTTCTTCCTCATCAGAACCAGGCCTTCCGGATCAGATACGGCTCCCCCCGCAAAGCTCATGACCCCGGAGGAACAGCCCGTCCAGCCGCCTCCCGAACCGAAAGTTCGGCCTCCCATAAGTCAAACTGCGGAAGGAGCGCCCCAGGGAGAAGTTCCCAAAGAGCCGCCTCCTGTTCCTGAACTTGTCCAGGCTCCCAAGGAGCCGCCGGAAGCTGCCGAAAGCCAGGATCGCAGCCGCCCCGTCCCGCCGGTGGCCTCGTACAGGGCGCCCGCTACAATTCCCAAAGAGGGAGTTCCCTACAGGATACGCTGGGGGGACACGCTCTGGGACATTGCCGCCGCCTTTTACCGGAATCCCTGGCTCTATCCCCGGATCGCACGGTTTAACAATATCAGGAACCCGGATTTGATCATCTCGGGAACCGCCATTCGTATCCCGCCCAGAAACTAATCCCCGGTTCTGCCTGTATATATGATGCTCCGGTGTCACAAACGCTGTATTTTTATCCTGTTCCTGTGTTTTGTATTTTTCTCGTGCGCAGCCGAAGAGGCGGTAAGCTCGGCGGCTTTCTACCGGGGCCTGATTCTTGAACAGGATGACGGAGAGAAGGAAGAGGCATGGAAAAATTTTACCGAAGGGCTGGGGAGCGGCAATTCCCTTATACGGGAAGCGGCTGCGGAAAGGCTCATGCTGCCTGTGCTGCAGGGGGAATACGGGGCAGCGGAAATAGCGGCCGCGCTGGACAAGGCGCTTCCCGGTGTAAAGACCAAAAAAACCGTCGTTGGAAATACCAGGGGAAGTGCGGAAAACAGCCTCCGCGCCGCGGCGCTTTACTCCCTGGGTCGTTTTGAAGAAGCCGCTCTCCTGCTCGATTCCGCCAATGCCAGTGAGGAAACGGTCTGGAATCGTGCCCTGCGCCTGGCCCTAAGCTGGATTCCCGCGGAGGAAAAGGGGGAACCTGCCGGGGAAGAAACACGGGAAGCCGCCCGCGACTTCTTTTTCCGGGAGGCGGCAGCAGGAGAAGCCTTCCTGTGGGCCTTCGAAACGGCGCCGTCTTCCCTGTTTACCGCCGCCGATTTTGCCGCTCTTAGCGGACGGCTTGCGGTAAGCAGATCAAACTTCAACGCAGGGCTCATCTCTTTCCGGGACCTTATTGAAATGACGGCGGCGGACACGGAGATTCTATTCCTGCAATACCCGGAACTGCTCAACGATCTGGGACGCTGTTTCCAGTTTGCCGGAAGCGGGGAAGAGGGGATTGAACTTTTTCTGAACTGGAATGCGGGTCTCGCGGACAATGCGGCGAAAGACCTTCTCCGCTACAGGCTCCTCTACTTTGCGGGCCGTATCGCAAGGCAGCGGAGGCTCTTTGAAAGGGCTTACACATATTTTGAAGAGGCTTTTTATTTTGCCCCGGAAGGGGAACAGAAGGATGCCTGCATCTGGTACATCCTCGACATAGCGCTCTCCACGAGTACCGATGCGGGGGCCGCCGCGGTGGAGAGATGGATAGGCCGCTGGAATGATAAAAACTACTTTGCCGATATACTGGATCGTTTGGCCCAAAAATTGACCGCGGAGCGGAGATGGAATGATACGGCGCATATTTTGAAAGTCCTGGAAAACCGGGGCCCTGCAGTCTCCGCGGCTCAGTACGGCGCCATAATGGGCTGGGCGCGGTCTCTGCGTCCCGGGGGAAAAGAGGAAGCGGAAACATACTTCCGTATATCCTATGAAGCGGCGGGCCGTTCCTTTGATCCTGTCTCGTTTTATTACCGTTCCGCAGCCGCCGCCTTTCTGGGCCTCCCCTTTCTGCCCCCCGAGCTAAAAGAACAGCCTGAACACGGCGGCAATACTCCGGTCCCTTCGGAAAAAATGGAATTCCTCCTGGGTTTTTTTAAGTACAATGCCGCGGGCCTTGCCCTTCCGGAAATCCGGCGGCTGGAAACGGAACTCTCCATCGGGGAACTCAGGACTCTTGCGGAAGAACTGAACAAGGCGGAACGTTACCATGAAGCCATCAGGCTGAGCGGCGCATATATGGCCCGGCCGGAATATGTTTTGGAGACCGCCGATCTTTTTCTTTCATACCCCAGGGCCTTTACGGAAACGGTAGAATCACGGGCCGCCGAAGAAACATTGGAAGCGGCCCTGCTCTTTGGTCTTATACGCGTGGAAAGCGCCTTCCAGAGCGGCATCGTTTCCCGGGCCGGGGCCGTAGGACTCATGCAGCTTATGGCGGATACCGCATCGGAGATGGCAGGCCGCATAGCCCGGCGCGGCGGCCCCCGTTATTCCATTGAGGACGATCTCCGGGATCCCCAGGCAAATATCCACCTGGGAGCAGAGTACCTCTCCTATCTTTTTGACCGCATGGAGCGGGAGATCCCCGCCCTCCTGGCCTACAACGGCGGTATGGGACGGGTACGCCGCTGGCTCAGGGACTCTGAACCGGGAGACGAACTGTTCCTGGAAACCGTAGAATACAACGAAACGAGAAACTACGGCCGCCGGGTACTGGGCGCCAGAGAAGTATATAAGTTCCTATACTACCGGTAATTACATTAGAGTTATTCAGTAACCAACCGGGTTACTGAATAAGTCCATTAACTTGGGCCTTCCGGATGCCGATAATTCAACAAGGCAGCCTGGGGAGGATCATGCATCCGTGAGATATGACAGATTCCGTATCATTACCATAACGTCGGCGGCGACGCTGGTTTTTTTTTCATTTTTCCTGGGTATCTCCATTGCAGGCGCCCTCCTGAAATACGAGGGGAATCTGTACGGCGCGGGATACTTTTTCTCCCGGTCTTACGGCCTTTTGGCCCTGATAATCCCCGCCTATCTTTTCTCCGCGGCCTTTATACTGGCAGATCCCGCCTACCATCCTGAACGGATCTATCTTTTAAGTTCCTGTATCGTACCGTTTTTTACCCTGGCTTCCGGCTTAGCGCTGCTTAAGGATTTCAATGTATTTTCCATCCGTTACCCGTTGCTTGCCCTGATGGGGAGAACAGGTTTTACGTTCATCATGCTTTTCTTTCTGGCCTTTGAATTTCTGATTATCTTTGCGCTTAAATCCCTGCTCTTCCCGCTCCGGCAGGAAAAACCTGAAAAAAAAGCCGAAGCCGGCAAGCCGGAAGGGATTCTCTCCCTCCCTTCCCCCGGCAACGCCGTGATCCTCCGTGAAATTTATGCCGAATCCGCGGCGGTAAATCCCTATGCGGTACATGAAGATGACGGCGAAAAAAATGAAGATGAACATGAAGATGAAAATAAAAATGAAGATGTAGATGAAATCGAAACCGTGGAGGAAGTTGAGGAACTTGCCCCTGTTCCTGTTTTTGAATCCGTCCCTCCGGCCAAATCGAAACCCGTTCCAAAATCCCCTGTCAAAAAAACGTCTTACTTTGTTCCGGCGGACATACTCAACCAGTACCCCGATGGACAGTACTGGATCATCGACGATGCTACCCGTCATTCGGCCATTACGCTCAGGGAAACGCTGGAAGAATTCAAGATACAGGCCGAGGTTACCGGCATCAGGAAGGGCCCTGTCATCACCATGTTTGAAATTCTGCCGGCTCCGGGTGTAAAACTTTCCCGTATCGTCAACCTTCAGGACAACATCGCTCTGCGCCTTGCCGCATCCAGCGTGCGTATCGTTGCCCCCATTCCGGGAAAACATGCGGTGGGCATTGAGGTGCCCAATGCAAAACGGAACATAGTATCCTTCCGGGAGATCATCGAAGGGGAACTTGGCCGGGAAGGAAAGAAGGGCGAAATACCCGTGGTACTGGGGAAGGACATTACCGGCGAAGCGCAGACCGTTGATCTTACCCAGATGCCTCATCTCCTCATCGCGGGCGCCACAGGTTCGGGAAAATCGGTATGCGTCAACGCAATGATACTGTCGATACTCTACCAGCGCCAGCCTGCGGAATGCCGGCTGATCCTCATCGATCCAAAAATTGTTGAGCTCAAGCTTTACAATGATATTCCCCATCTTTTGACTCCGGTTATCACCGAACCCAAACGGGCTTTCCAGGCATTGCAGTATTGCATCTGCGAAATGGAACGGCGCTACGCATGCCTTGACTCCATGGGAGTGCGGGACATCAAGAGTTACAACAGAAGAATCAAGGAACGGAATATTGCCGCGGAACACATGCCCTACATCGTGATTGTCGTTGATGAATTTGCCGACCTCATGGCAACAACCGGCAAAGAACTTGAAAGTACCCTGGCCAGGCTTGCGGCAATGAGCCGTGCGGTGGGCATACACCTGGTACTTGCAACCCAGAGACCCTCAATCGACGTGATCACCGGCCTCATCAAGGCCAATATTCCCAGCCGCATCGCCTTTATGGTCGCCTCAAAAATGGACAGCCGCATAATCATTGATATGGTAGGCGCGGAAAAACTGCTGGGCAAGGGAGACATGCTCTATGCCGGGGCGGTCGATCCTTTCCCCGTCCGTATGCAGGGAGCCTTTGTCTCCGAAGAAGAAGTAGAATCGGTGGTGGAGTATGTCAAAACTCTGGGACAGCCGGACTACATCGACGATGAAATATTCTACGACGAAGAAGAGGATGAAGGCTCCAGCCTCTTTACCGAAGGGGAAGATCCTCTCTACGATAAGGCCCTTGAAATCGTATTGCAGCAAGGCAAGGCCAGCGCCAGCTATATACAGCGCCGTCTCAAGATCGGATACAATCGTGCGGCGCGCCTTGTGGAAGAGATGGAAGTCCACGGAGTAGTGGGCCCCGCCCAGGGTTCCAGACCGCGTGAACTCCTGCGGGGAGTGTAGACTTATCCCGCAGCCGTGTCTGCCGCAGCGGCGGGGAACGGATCGGTAAAGGTTCTGCCCGCCAGTTCCACGTCCAGATGATAGATAAGGCCGGTATTATCCCCCATGATGGCGAGCTTGGCGATGATGTCTTCGGCGTTCTTTTCTTCCTCAACCTGCTCGTTTACATACCAGAGTATAAAGTTATAGGTAGCGTGATCATTTTCCTGTATGGCAAGGGAAGCGATCTTGTTGATCCGCTCTGTAACATATATCTCGTGCGCCAACACCTTTTCAAACACTTCCCTGATACTCTTGTATGATGACGGCGGCGACTTGACATCGTCGAAGGAAGGACTCCCGCCCCGTTCCAGAATATGTTCATACATGTGAACACCGTGGGCCATTTCCTCCTTCACCTGGATGGACAGCCAGTTGGCTATACCCTTGAATCCCGCGCGATCCGCATAGGCCGACATCGCCTGATACAGATATGCGGAATAATACTCCGCGTTAACCTGTTCACTCAACGCTTTGCTTAAGGCTTCGCTTAACATGCAATCCCCCTGTTTCAAACTCTATTCCCGATTCTAATCTTTTTCCGGATGAAAGTCAAATTCCTGAAAATTGGACTTCACATGAAGAACCCGGGAGCAAACTATGGATCTAAGGCAGCGCTGATTTATTCGAATGCGAATAAATCAGCGCTGCCCTAATTTTTCGAGTCTTACTTGTTCCAAAAGTTTTTCTACGAGTATACGGTCAGGCGCTTTGGTTCCTTCGGTACTTACGGCCCCGGCGGCGGCGGCCATCGCCAGGGCATAACAGCGTTCCTGCGGGAAATTATGTTCAATGCCCCAGGCAAGGGCGCCTGTCATCGCATCTCCGGCCCCTACCGTTGAGCCGGTCTTTACATTCAGGGCCGGCGCGCGGAAGACGCCTTCGGTATGTGCAAAAAGAGCGCCTGCCTTGCCAAGGGAAAGGCATACAAGTTCCGGGCCTCCGGCAAGCAGCCTGCGGCAGAGGCAAAGCAATCCAGCTTCCCCGAAAGACTCCCCGTCATCAATACCGAAATATTGAAACAACTCGTAACGGTTCGGCTTGATATAGTGCGGGCTTCCTTCCATGGCCAGTCTGAAGGCTTCTCCGTCTGTATCAAGAAAAATTTTAGCATTTCTATCATGAAGCAAACGGCAAAAAACGAGGTATGTGTCCGATCCGAGTCCCCTGGGCAGGCTTCCCGATAGTACAAAGATACTGTCTTCCGCGGCATAGAAGAGAAGCTTTTCTTCAAACAGCTTGAGTTCGGCTCCGGAAACCAGAGGCCCCGGCTCGTTGAGTTCCGTAAGGCTGCCGTCTGCGGCAATCAGCTTCAGGTTTGTTCGTGTGGGATTCGAGATCCGTACAAAATCATGTTCCAGGCCGCCTCTGCCGATCCGATCCAGTAATTCATCCCCGGGACTGCCGCCCGCAAACCCAATGGCAATACTCCTGCCTCCCAGCGCCTGTATCACCGAAGATACATTCAGCCCCTTGCCGCCGGCATCAACAATAACATTCTCCAGCCGGTTGAGGGTATTGGGCCGCAGGCGCTCAAGACGGGCAGTCTTGTCCAGCGCAGGATTCAATGTAACGGTTATAATCATATCATCACTTCAAATGCCGCTCTACGGTACATTACACTATAACTGAATTACCGGAAGATTTTAAGGCGTCATTCCGGCGGATGAATGGGATTCAGCGCCTCTATCCGGGACTGTATGCGTTTTGCCGTTTCTTCTCCGCTCCTGCCGCCTTCAAAGAGGGCCATGAGTTCCTCCCGTATCGCCGCATCCGCAGAAGCGGAGAATTCGTTCCCTTCGAAAACATCCGAGGCTTCGTAAATGGACCATGCCTTCTCGTAGAGGGGATCTTCTTCAGGATCATGGAAGCGCAGCCCTGTCCCCGGAACTGCCCCGGACTTTTCTGAAAGAATAATACTTTTTTCTTTAAGAAAACTAATAAATTCCCGGGCCTCTTCCGGATGTGTACAGTCCGAAGAGATACCCGCATGCCAGACTGAAGGGATAAAACCGGGCTTTCCGAAATCAGCCTGTCCCGGGATCAGGGTAAGGCCGAGTTTGTCTCCCATCCCCGCACGGAGATACCGCAGGTTTCCTACGTTTGCCGTGAGCATTGCGGTTTTGCCCGCAATAAAATCCTCAAGCCGTTCCGCTCCGGTCTGCAAAAAAATTCCCGGCAGGAGGAAACCTTCCCTGTTGAGCCGGCCCAAAAAATTGAAGACATCGGCCGTTCTTTTTTCATCAAAGCCGTTTTTTTCCGGGTTACTGCCTGCGGCCCGGATCCAGGAGTAGATATCCCGGCGCAGGGCTTCCGGATCTCCGCTTCCCAGGCTTATGGCGAGAGCAGGTACAGACTGATTTTCCTTTAGCGTCCGGGCGGCAGAGAGGAATTCTG